>JAZQSI010000040.1:0-3355 GCA_045629985.1 Eubacteriales bacterium | reverse complement strand
GTAAACTCCATCTCTCCGATTGATGACGGTATTCCCGACGGACCTCTTGATAAGGATGTGCGCCGCTACGGAGATGTTATGCACGTAGGACGTCCGCACCATGTCCATGTTATGGGAAAGCTCTTTCCGCGTGAGGAGCTGTTTGATAAGCACCCCGAGTGGTGGGCATGGAACAAGGTCAACAAAAAGCATATGATAAAAGGGCATAACTGCTTCTCAAACGAAGAGTTCTTCAATGCCTACAAGGAAAAGCTCCTCGCGTTCATCGAAGAGGACATAAAGCTTGCCGAAGAAGAGGGAATTGAGTTCCCGTTTATGTATTCGCTCTCGCCCGATGACCTCTCCGCAGGCGCTTTCTGCCAATGCGAAAAGTGCGAGGCGATTATAGAAAAATCAGGCTACAGCGGCTACCTCATGGATTTCGGCAACAGAATGGCTCGCGAAATCAACAAGATCTACCCCTTTGTAAGGCTCGAGATGATAGCGTATTCAAACTTCATCGAGCCGCCGAAGGACGGAATGCTCCCCGACAAGAATCTCGACGTAGAGCTTGCGGCGGTCTGCTCCGAAATTGCATCCCCGATTTCATCCGATATGAACAGGGAATACAAGCGCTTGCTTGATGCGTGGTCGGATATATGCAAAAAGGCAGGATGTAACTTATATATCTACGACTATATGTATAACATCCGCATCAACTATCCGCTTCCGCTCTTTACCCGCATAGGACAGCTTGTCCGCGACTATAAGGAGGCAGGAGCCGTCGGCGTATTCATCGAAACTCAGAATGAGATTGCAGACTTCTGGCCGGTTAACAATTATCTCATGACGCATCTTCTCGAGGATACAAGCCTCGATGAAAAAGAGCTCGCTTCAGACTTTATAAAGCGTTATTACGGCCGCGCCGCAAAGTATGTAGAAAAGTACGTAGAAGTTCTCACAAAGTGTGCAGAGCGAAACCGGGTTGCCGCTTATTGCTGCCGCGAGGGAAGCCCGTTTAACTACATTGATGCAAAGGCAGTAATCGAGGGGGACAAAATTCTCGAAAAGGCAGTTGCGGCAGTTGCAAACGACGAAACGAAGAGACGCCGCGTCTCTTGGCTTCGCAAGCCGCTCGACTCCGTAATCCTCTTTAAGTTTGCCGACCTCAAGAGCCAGGCCGAGCGCGAAGGCCTTAAGTTCGCATTTGACACAGAGGTTCTGCGCGAGCGTGTTACGAAGGCAATCGACGAGCATATTGCAAACGAAAAGCTCGCGCCGAAAACCACGCTTGAAGCAGAAAAAGAGTATCTTAAAACCGTCTCGACGGAAGATGTTGAGTTTGTCGAATATGAGGAGCTTTCGGGCATTGCGGAGGATAGCATTTACCAATTCCCCTTTGCACGTATGATAAAGTTCATTCAGGCAAATCTTCAGCGTATTTACGGAGTATCCATGGTGCGCGATGAGTCGATAGGACGTGAGGTTCTGAAGCTTTCTTATGATGTGGGAACAGGCTTTGGCTGGGACCTTGAAATGGTGCCGACCACAAAGGACGATCCGATTCCGAATCCTATCCACTTCCTTCTCGTGCAGGACAAGGCGATGACAGAAGAAATCACGTTCTTCAAGGAAGATTTAAACCACGATAAATACGTTCTCTACAAGGTCGGAAGCCTTAAGAATGTTTTGGAAGATCCGCACGCGCGTCTTTGCCTCTTCGCAGAGCAGAATGTTTTGGTAAACGTCCGCGGTATTGCGGTAACACATCCGTTTAACGAGTGCGATGTTTACATCTCAATGAAGTTCTCGGGAGAAAAATACGGCGGAAGTGCAGAAGATGAAAACGCTGTATTCTTCGACAGAATGGTGATTGTCAAAAAGTAACCTTAATGTTAAAATATAGAAAAGGAGAGGTGGCCGTGATGTGCAACACATTTGCTAAAAACCGTGAGTATATAAAAACTCAATACACAGGCGAGATGCATGTGTCAGGCGGCATGCCTCCCGAAACGCTTTCGCGCGAGTGTCGAGCTCTTGTTGCGTCTCTTGGTGATGCTCCGAGAGAAATCATAAAGGCACGTGTTTTTGAGTATATTCTTGAAAACGCGGAGTTTGAGATAAATCCGTGCAATCTATTCCAGTGCAAATTGCACAACGGAAATATCATCGTAAATTTGCGCAACGAGTGGAAGAAATCCGTCGAGGAAAATGAAATGGCGGAGATTATGGCGGAAACCGAAGTTTTGCGCCGCCGCTGGGCGATAAGCGGCGAGGTGGATTTCAGCCACACCTGTCCCGATTGGGATGATGTACTTTCGCTCGGTATCACGGGATTACTTTCGCGAACGAGAAAGTATGCCGAAACGGCAAAGGACGATGAGGCAAAAAACTTCTACCTCTCCTGTGAAATTGTATATAATTCCGTTATACGCTTCCTTGGTCGAATGGCGGATGAGACAGCACGCCTTTCGGAAAATAACGAAATTATGAAAATGTCGTCCGAAAGCATACGTGCTCTCTCGTTGCATGCGCCCGAAAATATGCTCGAGGCGATGCAACTCACGTTTGTTTTCAACTATCTGCAAACGTATGTTGAGGGTGTAAACCTGCGCTCAATCGGCGGTATCGACAGGCTGTATTATAAGTTCTACAAAGCTGACATTGAAAGTGGTAAGTTTACGGAAGAAGAGCTTCGCGAGATAACGCGCTACTACTTCTTCTCATACACGGCTCTTTCTGCGATTGCGAACACGCCGTTTTATCTCTGCGGTCTTGACGGGAATGGAAAAACTGTTATAAACGAGCTTTCGTATCTCTTTATCGACGAATATGACAAGCTCGACGTTATCGATCCGAAAATTCACATTAGATATACTCCCGAAATCCCTGCGGATTTCGTAAAAAAAGTCCTCGGCATTATTGCAGAGGGAAGAAACAGCATTGTATTCCTAAATGATGAGGTTGTCATAAAATCTCTTGTTTCCCTGGGTGAGGATGAGATTGATGCAAGAAACTACGTTCCCATAGGTTGCTATGAGCCTGCCGCAATGGGAAAGGAAGTTCCGTGTACATGCGCAGGCAAGCTCAATATTCCGAAGACCGTTGAGCTCGCCCTCACGGGAGGGTATGATATGATTGACGGCTGCGCAATCTGCCCCGATGATAGTGAGGTCGAGAGCTTTTCGGACTTTGCGGATAAGGTGAAACGCATTCTTGCGCGCCTTATTGATAAGAAGATTGAGCTTATAAATGCGTATGAGCAAAACTATATGAAGATAAACCCCGCACCGCTCTATTCTGCGGCGATGGAAGATTGCGTAGAGAATGGACGAGATGCATACGCAGGCGGCGCAAAGTACAACAACACATCCAT
>JAZQSI010000039.1:0-4363 GCA_045629985.1 Eubacteriales bacterium | reverse complement strand
CATTCCCAAGGAAAACATTGATATCGACTTAACAAGATACGAAATTGAAATTAAACTTGATAAACCCCTCACAGGCACAAAAAACAGAATTAAAATCGCTGCAGGCAAGCTTCAGAACGTAGAAAACAGAAACATCAACCTCACAGACATCATCACACCATACATCACCGGTATAAGCTCATCCTCCGATAAACCAAACACCGTAACTCCGGATGATGCGTATGAAGAAGATGAAGAGTACGAAGAGGATGTTTTTCCCTCGATCAAAAGCACTTCTATAAGTTCTGACCTTCTCACAGTCACGGTTTATTTCACAGATCGAATCAAGAACGCCTTTGCAGCAGGCACGTCCGATTCCCTCGCCGAGACATTCCTTAAGTCAAATATTTCAGTGGCACGCAGAACACTCAACACCTTTGAGCTTCTTAGTGGTGCTGACAAAGTTACAGTCGGTTCAAATTACGTGAAAATTGTTTTTGCTTCTCCGCTTGTCGACAAGAACAATTATATCAAGTTCCACAAAGGCTCACTCACAAACTACAACGGTGTCGTAATTCCGCAGGATCTCGTCACCGACAGTATAGCCCAAAGCACTTCGGCGAGCAGCGTACCGGAGTACGCAAGTGCTTCGCTTTCCGGTAATGACAGAATTATTCTTTACTTCTCAATGCCCGTAGTAAAGAATTCAAGGCTCACACAGAGCGAGTTTCTCTCCTCCATCAAGCTTTCAAGAAATGGCGGAACGTTCACCTCGCTCTCAAGCTACGACTCCGTTTCTTTTTCGGGTAACACGATGACAATCAAGCTTGATAAACCTGTTTCAGGCTCAAAAAACCGCGTAAAAATCCAAGCAGACACAGTTACTTCCAAGATTGGTCTTACACTTGATTCAGCAGTTACAACAGCTTACCTCGCATACACAGAAGACGCGGAGGACGAGTATTACGTTCCGGCATATGACAAAGTTACCTATGACCCGTCCACCCAGCGAATCAGAATTTACTTTGAAAATGACATCAAAGTAACTTCCGCTTCTAATCTTCACAATGCAATTTCCCTCTCACGCAATAGTTCATCATATAAGTCGCTCGACGCAAATGATGTTGTTACGATTTCTCCGCAGAACGCAATTTCCATTCTCCTCGACGAACCGCTTTCAGGCATCAGGAATGCAGTAAAAATAGCAAGAGGCACTCTTGCTGATTATGAAACCGGTTATGTTCTCAACGATGTTGTTACAACCGATTATATCAGCGTTGATGATTCATATATTGAAGATGAAGATGAGGATGAAGAGAAAGCAGATGATACCCCCGTCTCCACCGGCTCGGTTCAGTATAACGGCGATGTTGAAACGACAATTTCTGATGACTTATATACCATTACGCTAAAGTTCAATCAGGCAGTCGGCAATAATCTTTCCTCTCTTTCAGAACTCAAGGAGCGCATTCAGATTTCAAGAAACGGCAAATTCTCTTCTCTTACGGAAAATGACTACATCCGTATAAACGAAGCTGCAAACGAACTTCTCATCGTTCTTGCAGAGCCGGCTTCAGAATACTTCTCACAGATAAAGATTCTTCCCTCATCTCTTCGCACAATTTCAGGACAGACGCTTTCTAACGCAATAATCACACTTCCACTCGGTGAAGCACTCGGAAACGCACGTGTATATGTAAACGACCTTGCAGAAGCTTCAGCAGTTTCGACAGAATCTTCCTCTACGTCTCTTATTGCAACGCTTTCTGACACAAGCAATATCCGCACACTTTCAAATTCTGCAGAACTTCTCATAAAGCTTCCGCAGGACAAAAATTCAGCTACACTCAACATTTCTCAAAGCGTTGTTGACTCTGTGAAGAATTATAACGTCACATTCGCTCTCTCCTTCGGAAATGTTACATACTACATCCCCGCAAACAACATCTCAAACCTCGCATCCGGAGACACCCTCTCCATCACTGTAAACAAAACCTCCGCAGCAGTGACAAACCTTTCAAAAGCATCAACTGTAAATTCTTTCAAAATTGAAGCTCCTGCAGTTGATATGTCTGCAGGCATAATCTCTGCAGAAGGCAGCAAAACTGACGTAACACACAAAGCCTTTGCTAAGAAGCGTTTTATGCTGGAAGACATCGCAGGAAAGAACTTTCTCACCGTAGTAAGAATCGAAAAGTCAGGTAACGTTGTTCCGGTTCCTACAAAAACAGACACAACTCATGGTGTTGCTTACCTTACAGCAAAAACACTTGAAGATGGTGACTATGCGGCAATCTCCGCAACTCACACCTTCACAAACACACCAAATTGGGTTACTGTCCCTGCAAATACCCTGGGTTCAAAGCTCATCCTTGCAAACACACCCGGAAGCGACCTTAACGCAAGCCAGGCAATTCCCCGCTCCGAGACCGTAACTATTATGACAAAGACACTTGGCGTTTTCGGTGATGCAAGTGGTGCAAGCCCGTTCTTTGATATGATTCCGACCGACAGCTACTTTAACGCTGTTATGTCTGCGGTTTCGAAATCACTCATCTCGGGATATCCGGATGGAACATTCAAACCAAACGGAAAACTTACACGTGCCGAAGCAATGACAATCGTTGCACGAGCTATGAGATTCCTCGACGGAAAGAGCGTTTCTCAGTCTTCAGAGATGTCAGATGCAGATGCTACTGCAATTCTTTCAAAATTCACCGACGCCACAGCTGTCAATAACTGGGCAAAGAAAGACATTGCAGAATGCGTTCAGGCAGGCGTTGTCAACGGTGACAACAACGGCCGTCTCAACCCGAAAGCAAACGTAACACGTGCAGAGCTCATCCAGCTTATGTCCAACCTCTTGAACAAAACCGGACTCCTCTAAAATCAAACAACCCGCCTTGCAGTAACCTGCAAGGCGGTTTTCTTATCTTGATAAATAATCTTCAACAACATCGTGAAAATGGATTGGAGAAAGCTTCTGGCTGTTGCAAAGTTCGCAAAGTTTTTCAACTCTCTCACGGCTTGTATCAATATCCCGTATTCTTTCCAAAACGCACTCACCTTCACGAATCTCAATGCCGTAGCTTTTATATTCACCTATATCCTCATGGAATATAATATCTTCTGTCAGATAATACCTCATTTTATCACCCACACCATAACTAACTTTACAAGTTAGTAAAATTATAGCACCCCAAAACAAACTTGTCAAGTTATTTTTTGAAAATTTTCAATATACTTGCAAACTTTCAAGTTATGTGTTAAAATGTATTCAAAGTTGGTGATATTATGGAAATTGGCGAAAGAATTCATTATTACAGAAAATTGCGTGGTCTTACGCAAGAAGATGTTGCAATAAGACTGGGCACAACTCCGCAAAACATTTATAAATACGAAAAAGGAATTATCAAAAACATTCCTCTTTCAAGTATTGTTGCGATGTCTGAACTTTTCGGTGTCTCTTCTGCCGAGCTTGCCGGAATGACAGAAGATGCATCTTCTTCCCTTTCAACCTCTGATGCCTTTTCCGAAAAAAAGGCTTTCGGTCTACGGCTTCGCCATCTGCGCGAAACCGCAGGACTTTCCGTCCGCGAACTCGCCTTGAAGCTACATGTCATTCCCGGCGTCATAAATGACCTTGAAAACGGCACTTCAGACGAGATTTCTGAGTCAATGCTCGGCAAGATCGCAGATTTTTTCGGCAAATCGCGTGAATACTTTATTGATTCCGCTTCCCCTGAAGCTTTTTCCGACTTAAAACTCAACGAAACCGAGCGGCTCGTCATAGTAAAATACCGCTCAAAGCCGCAGTATCATAATGCCATTCACCAGCTCCTCGGTATTTCGCCCGAGGATGCGGAGGACTCAAACACTTCCTTCCGCTATAAGAAAATGACCTCTTCCGATATTGACAACTCTTCAAAACGAAACAAGATTGCACAGACACAGATGGGCGTGTACCATACAGATAAAAAAGATAAATAAAAAACGCATCCGAACGGCGGTTGCTCTTAGGGAGAAGTCGGTTTTGAACTGACCTTTTCCGCTAAAAGTGCATCAAAAAATCAGGTAATACGTCAGTATTACCTGATTTTTATTCTTTCTTTTAACGAAAAATTTCTATCTCAAAACTGCGAAGCACTTTAAAACGCGCATTTTTCGTTTCACAACAAACAATAAAATCGCAGATTATCCTGTCGGATATCAAGATTTTTTGTGCAGTTGCGGACTTAAAATGCCGTTTTAAAGCGATTTATCCCGAAGTCCAACCGCCGCAATGCCGTAAGTCTTTTATAAGGGAGAAGAAGCCGGCGGAAGATTGATTCCTTCCGCCAGCTTAAGGGAGAAGAAAAGAGCTGTTTTATTTCCCATTCGTGTG
>JAZQSI010000038.1:0-3277 GCA_045629985.1 Eubacteriales bacterium | reverse complement strand
CGACTTCTGCAAGGTATTTCATTGCAATAGCCGGCTGTGCACCTGTTCTTGCGTCAGAAATCCAATCGCCGCAAACGAGAGCTTTGAGGAAACCGTTGCTCGGATCTGTAACAAGAATGTTTGATCTGATAAACGGAAGTCCTTTTGAGGGGTTATCTGCATAACCGCCAACAACCTTTATGCCCGCTGAATTGAGGGGATGAATGTATGACGGCATGGAGTTAAACCATCCGTTTACGTTGAGACTGCTCATATCTGTTGTGATCTTCGGCGGCATAACAATGTTGCCTTCGCCGTACCATTTCCAGGTGTTTTCAACGCCCTCGATGACGTCATCAATTGAGACGTACTTTTTTACCATTTCATTAGTTATAATAACTGTCTTTTTATCCATATCAGACACCTCCTTTTTCATATTATCATATTGTCTGACATTTTGCAACATTAAATTGAGGTAACTTGCTCTTTACAATAAAATATAAAATTGTTATAATATAATCAAAGGAAAGGAGCATTTCTCAATGAAAATAGCACCTATTGTTAGTAAACAGAAATACGAATCCGTAGCAGAGCAGATAATGCTGATGATTCGTGATAATACATTTTCAGAAGGAAGCTACTTGCCTGCGGAAGTGGAGCTTGCTTCAATGTTTCAGGTTGGCAGAAGCTCTGTGCGCGAAGCGATAAAAAGTCTTCAGATAGCAGGTATCCTTGCATCTTCTGCAGGAAAAGGTACGCTGGTTACGGATAATGCCATGATTGCAATAGCCAATTACGACCTCGGCGAGCTTATTATGGATGAGAGTTCTCTTGCGGAGCTTATTGAGCTTCGTTGCATTATTGAACCTGCCGCTGCCGCTTTGGCTGCTTTGCGTCGTACGGATGAAGATATAGCTCTGATGAGAGAGACGGTTGAAAAGATGGAAGGCGTGAGTGATAAATCGAGACTTTTGCGTCTGGGTCATAAGTTTCACTCTCTTATGCTCTCGGCAAGCAAGAACCGTTCGATGAAACAATTCCACGATTCTATTTCGCTTCAGCTTCTTAAAATGCGTGAGCGTGACTTTTTAAGCAGTGAGATATTTATTCGCGATTCATCAACCCATCGGGAGATTCTTGATGCAATTATAAATAAGGATGAAAAAAAGGCAAAAGAGCTTATGCTCAAGCATCTTGAAACCGATTATAAAGACTATATACCGCAGAAATAGTTTCTAAAAATGCACCTCTGTCGATGTTCGGCAGAGGTGTTGTTAATTTCAAATGTTAAAAATGTTTGAAACTAACAAAAAATGTGAAAAAAACTCTTGCAAAAGTATTTGACATGGTATATAATTTAAAGTAATGACTGGAAAGGTGTTAATTTTAAACTTGATCCTTGTTTGAAATTAACATTTGGTAACAGAGAAATGAACGACAGACAAAAACTGATAAATGATTTTATCCAGGGTAGAAGCGAAGTTTCGCTCTCGTCTCTTAAAGAGCTTGTGCCTGATGTTTCTGAAATGACCATTCGTCGTGACCTTGAAGCACTTGAGGTGGCAGGCAAAATTGTTCGCATCCACGGCGGTGCAAGATCTGTCAAAGCAATAAATATGCTTGTTGAAGACGTTTTTTCAAAACGCTCTGCAACGAATGTAAGCATGAAGCGTGAGATTGCCGAGAAGGCTCTCGAGTACATCGGAGAAAACCGTTCTGTTTATATTGATGCAGGAAGCACGATGATGGCTCTTGCAGAGCGTATCCCCGATAAGCATCTTCTGATTTCTACTTCGGGTATCAACATTGCGGCAGAGCTTCTTAAACATAAAGAGTGCAGAGTTAACCTCATCGGTGGTGAGGTCAATAAAGACAGCATCGCGACTTATGGGCCAAGAGCCAGGGCGGATATTGAAAAACTCAATCTTGATATTGCGTTTGTTGCAGCGACGGCGTTTTCCGAAAAGTGCGGTTTCTCGTGCGGTAATGTGCACGACTACGAGCTCAAGCGACTTGTCCTTGAGCGCGCAACACAGCGTATATTACTTATGGACAGCTCAAAGGTAGGTAACGTTATGCCTTACACCTTTGCGCGGCCGGGTGATATAGATGTTTTAATTTCAGACAGCGGTCTGTCTGAAGAAGTCCGCTCCTTCTTTGAAGAGGCGGGAACAACAGTTTTGTAAATTTTGAAAGGAGAATACATATGAAAACAAAAGCATTAAGACTCTATGGCGAAAACGACCTCCGTTTGGAAGAGTTCGAATTGCCAAAAATCACAGACGACGAAATCCTTGCTGAGATTGTTACAGACAGTATCTGTATGTCCAGCTACAAAGCAGCTCTTCAGGGCGGCAACCACAAGCGCGTTCCGGATAACGTAGCAGAAAACCCGATCATCATCGGTCACGAGTTCTGCGGTATTATCCGTGAAGTCGGCGCAAACTGGAAGAGCAAGTTCAAGGAAGGTCAGAAGTTCTCTATCCAGCCGGCTATCAACTGGAAGGGAAGCCTCGGTGCTCCGGGTTACTCTTACCCGCATTGCGGCGGCTGTGCTACATACGCTATCATCCCGGCAGAGGTTATGCTCTCTGATGCTCTCCTCGACTACAACGGTGATGCATACTTCTATGGTTCTCTCGCAGAGCCGATGTCCTGCATCGTTGGCGGATATCACGCATTCTTCCACACAAAGGCTGGTTCTTATCAGCACGAGATGGACATCCGCGAGGGTGGCAATGTTATCATTATGGCAGGTGCTGGCCCGATGGGTCTCGGTGCTGTTGACTACGCAGTTCACGCTGACCGCAAGCCGGCTCTCGTTGTCTGCACAGACATCGACGACGCTCGCCTTGAGAGAGCTAAGGCTCTTCTCACTCCGGAAGACGCAGCAGCAAACGGCGTAAAGCTCGTATATGTAAACACAAACAACTGTGAAGATGCAAAGCAGTATCTTATGGATCTTACAGATGGTCGTGGTTACGACGATGTTATGATCATGGCTCCGGTTAAGCCTGTTTGCGAGCTTGCTGATTCAGTTCTCGCATACGACGGTTGTGCAAACTTCTTTGCAGGCCCGACAAACCATGAGTTCTCTGCAATGGTTAACTTCTACAACATCCACTACGGTGCAACTCACTACATCGGTACATCAGGTGGTAACACCGATGATATGAGAGAGTCACTCTCACTTATGGAATCCGGCAGAATCAATCCGGCTGTTATGATTACACACGTCGGTGGTATCGACAGTGCTAAGGAGTCAACTCTCAACCTCCCGAACATCAAGGGTGGTAAG
>JAZQSI010000037.1:0-11177 GCA_045629985.1 Eubacteriales bacterium | reverse complement strand
CCAACGTGCGTGCTTAATATTACAATTCCGCTCGGAAGTGTTGATGTAAACGTTCACCCTGCAAAGACAGAAGTTAAGTTTGCCTCCGAGCGAGATGTTTTTGATGTGGTTTATTTCGGAGTAAAAACGGCTCTTGAAAAGAGCGAGCGTCGCGAGATCGTTCCGCCGAAAATAAACTTAAAACCCGAACCTGTTGACAACATAACTGAAAATCAGCAGAAAATAGCAGAAACGATTGTACCGAAGAAAGAAGAGCCAAAAAAAGAAGAGATAAAGCTTCCGTTTGTGGATTCCTCTGCGCGCGTGCCGCTTTTTGAGCAGAAACCGCGCACGATGCTTCGTTCAACGCAGTTTGGAACATATCACGCTGAACCCGAAAAACCGAAAGAGGAAGAAGCAAAAGTCGAAGTCTCTCCAAAGGTTGAAGAGAATGTTCAGACACCTGCGCCTGCAATCGCAGAAGAGCCGAAGAGGGAAGAGATACCTCTTCGACTTATAGGAGAGGCGATGAACACATATATCATCGTCGAGAGCGGAGATTCGGTATTCTTTATTGATAAGCACGCGGCGCATGAGCGCATTATATTTGAAAAGCTTCAGAAAACAGTGGGCGAGCCGCAGTCGCAGATGCTTCTCGTTCCCGAAACCGTATCGCTTGATAAGGTCTCGGCAGAAGTGCTTTTGGATAACCGTGATGAGATTTCAAAAATCGGCTTTGATATAGAAGAATTCGGAGACGGTTGCGTCGTCTGCTCAGCAGTTCCAGACGGCATTGATGCACACGATGCTGCAAAGGTGCTTGAGGAAATTTCGGAGCTTCTTAAAACCGGTGCACGTGCAAAACGCCCCGATGTTCTCTCTGAGGTTATGTACTCCGTAGCTTGCAAAGCGGCGATAAAGGCAGGACAGAAGAACAGCTCCGAAGAGCTTCTATCGCTTGCAAAGAGGGTCCTCTGTGAGGATGATATCCGCTATTGCCCGCACGGTCGACCTGTTATGATTGAATATACGAAGAATGAGCTTGAGAAAAAGTTCAAAAGAACGGTTTGATGAAACAATGCAAAATAAAATGATATGTATAGTAGGGCCAACAGCTTCGGGCAAAACCGCCCTTTCCATAGCTCTGGCAAAAGAGATGAACGCCGAGATAATCTCGGGTGACTCCATGCAGATTTATAGGGGTATGGATATCGGTACGGCAAAGCCGACGGAAGAGGAGATGGACGGTGTCCCTCACCATATGCTCTCAATTGCATCTCCTTCTGAAAATTTTTCAGTTGCGAGATATGTTGAAGAGGCATCATGCATTGCCGATGATATTATCTCACGAGGAAAGATTCCGATAGTGGTCGGGGGTACGGGACTTTATATTGACTCTCTTGTGCGCGGACGGATGTTTGCAAAGAACGAGGAGAGTGGAGCTCTTCGTGAAGAACTTACGAAGATATATGAAAAAGACGGAGCAGATGCACTGCATAAGATGCTCTCGGAACTTGACCCTGCTCGCGCCGCCGAGATACACAAAAACAACGTAAAACGAGTTATCCGTGCGATAGAGGTTTGCAAGTTAAGCGGAAAGACCATTACTGAACACGATGAGGAGACAAAGAAGATTCCGCCAAAGTATGATGCCGCATATATCGGTATAGAATTTGCTGACCGTTCCGCGCTCTGGGAGAGAATTCATCTCCGCGTGGATATGATGATGGCAGAGGGGCTTCTCGATGAAGTGAAGATGCTTCTGGACAGTGGAATTTCCACTGACACGACCGCGATGCAGGCTATAGGATATAAAGAACTCTGCGCGTATTTTGCAGGTGATAAGACACTTGCCGATGCAGTTGAAGACATAAAAACTGCAACGCGGAGATACGCAAAGCGGCAGATGACGTGGTTTAAAAGAAACGGGTCGATAAAATGGGTTTCTCCCGATTTGTCGGAGAAATTTCCTGACATATTACAGTATTTGATAAATTTCACCTCACACGGTGCTGTATAATCTATTGAAATATCAATAGAAAGAGTGTGATTTATCATGACAAAAACAGCAGGGTTACAGGATGTGTTTCTCAACAAGGCGAGAAGTGAAGGGATACCGGTAACGGTGTTTCTCACAAATGGCTTTCAACTTAAAGGAACGGTGCAGGGGTTTGACTGCTTCACCGTTGTCATAGTTTCTGACGGACGTCAGCAGCTTATCTATAAACACGCAATATCAACGATTGTACCTGCTCATGCAATGAGGTTTTTTGATTTAAACAAAGAGGAGGAGTTACGGGAGGAGTGTACTTGCTGATTTGCAATCAGCGCTTCTTTCGGATGTGAAATGAAAAAGGAAGGCTCAATCTCAAAAATAGTAACGGTAGTTTTAGGACTTCTGCTTGTTTCATACATAGGCTTTCAGGTGTACAGAGCTTTTTATAAGCCTGTACGCACGGTTACTGCTGTCTATGCGGAAGTGGATGATGTTACCCCGATTGACGGCGTGATAATGCGCGACGAGGTTGTTTTTAACCGAAGCTACGGCTCGGGAGTGCTTGAGGTGCAGAAGTATGAGGGCGAGCGTGTCGGAAACGGAAATATCATTGCAACGGTCTATGCAGATGAAGCCTCCGCCGAGAAAAGCCGCAAGTCGGAGGAACTTCTCGGACAGATTGAGAGAATGACGGCACTTTATTCGCAGAGCGGAGAGAATTACGATATTGATGCCGCGAACGACAGGATTACCGAAGCCGCAGTAAGAGTGCTCACTCTCAATGAGGAGGGCGTGTCAAATGTGACCGAAAGCGCGGTTGAGGAGCTTCGCCTCCGCGTGCTTGAGCGAGAGTATATACATCGCGACAAGGCCGAGCTTCTCGGTGTTATTGATGACCTCAAGGCAGAAAGGGAAAAATACAGTGCTGGCGGTTCGGTGAAGAAGAGGATATATTCGCCGTCGGCAGGATATTTCTCACAGCACACCGATGGGTTTGAGAGCTCTCTTACAGTTGATCTGGCTCTCAACGGAAGCATACAGGAAATTGAGGAGAAAACAGAAAATTTTGCTGAGGGAGATTCAGGTGCGGTAGGAAAGCTTGTCTCGACAAATAAGTGGTACCTTGTTTCTGTAATACCTGAAGAAAAGGCAGAGCGACTTTTAAAAAACAGTGTTATGAAGCTCAAGTTTTCGGACAAATCCCTTCCGTCGGTTGAAGCAAAGCTCGTGCGCATCACAGAGCCTGAGGACGGCAAGGTTCTGACGGTCTTCTGCTGTGACACGCATATAGCAGATTTTGCAAAAGTGAGAAAAATATCTGCAGATGCGGTTGTAAAGACTTATAAGGGACTCAAGGTGCCCAGAGAGGCTCTCCGCGTCGATGAGGATGGACAGAACGGAGTATATTGCCTTATAGACTCGCAGGTTAAGTTCAAGCCCGTAAGCATCGTATTTGAAAAGGACAGCTACTATATTTCAGAGTATGACACGGCAGACACAAAGTCGCTTTTGCTTTATGACGAGATTATAGTTTCTGCAAAGAATCTTGAAAATAAAAAAATAGTAAAATAAGGAATGTGTGTTATGGGAGATATTGCAAAAAACATAGCAGCCATCCGCGCTGATATAGAAGAAGCGGCACGCAAGGTCGGAAAAAGCGGGAGCGATATTACGCTCGTTGCCGCAACGAAGATGAATGACGCATCCCGCGTGCGAGAGGCAGTCGAGGCGGGGATTGACGTTTGCGGTGAAAACCGCGTGCAGGAGCTGCTCGAAAAGTATGAAGAGGGCGCCTACGTTGGTGCACCGCTCCATTTCATAGGTACTCTTCAGACGAATAAGGTAAAGTATATCGTGGGCAAGGTTGACCTCATCCAATCGGTAAATTCCTTAAAGCTTGCACGCGAGATTTCAAAGTGTGCGGAAAAGCTCGGAATCGTTCAGGATATTCTGATCGAAATCAACATCGGTGGCGAGGAGTCAAAAAGCGGTGCAGATGAGGCGATGGCGCATGAGCTCTGCCGCAGTATAGGTCTTCTTCCGGGGATTTCGGTTCGAGGACTCATGACAATTCCGCCGATTTGCACGGATGTGGAGACGCAAAAACGCTTTTTTATAAAAATGAAGCAATTATTTATTGACATTGGAGCAAAAAAATACGATAATATTAATATGGAATATCTGTCTATGGGCATGAGTGGCGATTATAAGACGGCGATTGAGTGCGGCGCGAATATGGTTCGTGTCGGTACGGGTATATTCGGCGCACGCCACTATGCATAATAAATTATTCAGGAGGACAAATATTATGGGATTCATGGAAATGTTCAAGGAATGGGCAAAGGTAGAAGACGACGAAGAAGAGTTTGACGAATTTGTGCCCTCTGAAGCACCGAAGAAAACTCGCGAGGTTGCAACTCCGGTATCACGCCGTGATGACCGTGTTGTAAACATCCACACAACAACACAGCTCCAGGTTGTTCTTGTCAAGCCCGAGCGCTATGAAAATGCAACCGAGATTGCTGACCACCTCAAGGAGAAGCGCACGGTTGTCTTGAATCTTGAGTCAACAAACAAGGATGCGGCGCGCCGTATTCTCGATTTCTTAAGCGGTGTCGCTTACACAAACGACGGCCAGATTAAGCGCGTTGCAAACAACACATATATCATCACTCCTTACAATGTTGATTTAAAGGGAGACCTTATTGACGAGCTTGAGAACAACGGGCTCTACTTCTAAAGGTATACTGACATGCTTATAGTAATTTTGCAGAGGTTCATACTTGCAGTATTGCGGATTTATGAACTTCTGTTCATTGTGCGTGCAATTCTGTCATGGATTCCGCCTGCGCAGGGAAGTGCCTTTTCGTATTTTCTGCACAGCGTTACGGAACCGATACTCGCGCCTATTCGTGCGGTTTTGTTCAAAATTCCGTTTTTTGCGAATTTGCCGATAGATTTATCGCTTCTTGTCGCATATCTTTTGATTGATGTTGTTCGTACTGTTGTTTTTTATATATTATAAATTTGAGGTGAAGGGGAATGTACACTCCGAACGAAGTTCGGGAAATCAGCTTTGGAAAGGCTGTTTTCGGCGGATATGATATGGGCGATGTTGACCGTGCATTTGCGAACATCGCGGAAGATTATGCAACTCTCTTTAAAGAGAATGCAATGCTTAAAAAGAAGCTTAAGCTTCTTGCTGACACCGTAGAGGATTACCGAGGTGTTGATGAAGCGATGCGTAAGGCTCTCATCACGGCACAGAATATGGCAAACGAGATGGTTGCCGAGGCAGAAAAGAAGAGCCGCGATATGGTAGAGACTGCAACTGCTGAAGCGAAAGCTAAAATCAGCGACCTCACGGCGGCGGTTTCAGCAGAGGAAGCCCGCCTTGCCCGCGCAAAAGCAGAAACGGCAGACTTTATCGACAACATCACAAAGATATTCGATGTTGAGCGTGAGAAGTTTGAGGTACTCAGAAACGAAGTAGCACCGAAGGCTGCGGAAGTTCCGAGCAATCCTGCTGAGGCTACGATGTCTGACACTGTTGATGAGATCGCAAAATCTCTTGAAGAAAAGGTCAGACTTGAGGAAGAGGAAATCGCCCGCGCACCACAGACTGTAAAGGAAGATGCCCCTGCCTCAGATGAAGATTCAGATGTTAAAGTTGTTTCCGATACAATATCGTTTGAGAATGCAGCTCCCACAGCGGCGGAGATGGATGCTCTTGAAGCGGCGGCAGAAAAGCCGAAGCGCCGCGCACGACCGGTATTTGAAAATCTCAAATTCGGAACCGATTACGACATAAAAGACGAAGATTAAAAAAGGGAGTTATATGCAATGTCTCAGGATTACAATAATACAATAAATCTACCGAAAACCGAATTCCCCATGCGCGCTTCTCTTCCGAAGCGTGAGCCGGATATGCTCGCTGCATGGGAAGAGCAGAAACTCTATGATATGATTATGGAAAAGAATGAGGGCAGAGAGCCTTTCATTCTTCACGACGGCCCTCCGTTCTCAAACGGCAGCATCCACATGGGTACTGCGATGAATAAGTGCCTTAAGGATTTCATTATCCGTTATAAGAACATCGCAGGATTCAAGGCTCCGTTCACTCCAGGATGGGATAACCACGGTATGCCGATTGAGTCTGCTATCATCAAGAAGAACAAGCTCGACCGCAAGCATATGGGAATCCCTGAATTCCGCACAGCTTGCAAGGAGTTTGCATCTGACTTTGTTGATGTTCAGAGAAATCAGTTCAAGCGCCTCGGTGCACTTGGTGACTGGTCAAA
The DNA here is from genome assembly GCA_045629985.1 of Eubacteriales bacterium. Taxonomy (GTDB): domain Bacteria; phylum Bacillota; class Clostridia; order Oscillospirales; family JAAYXM01; genus SIG480. The sequence continues at coordinate 4,901 of JAZQSI010000037.1, read as the reverse complement.
GCCTTACCTCACAATGGATCCGAAGTTTGAGGCAGAGGAAGTCAAAATCTTCGGTGAGATGTATAAGAAGGGTTACATCTATAAAGGACTTAAGCCAGTTTACTGGTGCCCTGTTTGTGAAACTGCTCTTGCTGAAGCTGAAATCGAGTATAAGGACGATCCGTGTACAACTGTTTATGTTAAGTTCTCTGTAAACGATGACCTCGGAAAGCTTCCGGGTATTGATCTTTCAAAGACATACTTCGTTATCTGGACAACCACTATCTGGACTCTTCCGGGTAACCTTGCTATCGCTCTCAATCCGTCCGAGGAGTATGTAATCATCAAGGCTCCGAACGGCGAGAACTATATCATGGCTGAAGCTCTTGCTAATAAAGTCATGAAGATTGGTGGATTTGATTCCTTTGAGGTTATTGACCATCATCCGGGGCAGTTCTTTGAGAATATGCTCGCGAACCATCCGTTCCTTCCGAAGACATCACGTCTTCTCCTTGCTGATTACGTTACTATGGAATCCGGTACAGGTTGCGTTCATACAGCTCCGGGCTTTGGTGCTGACGACTATCAGACATGCCGCCGTTACGGTATGGAAATGGTTGTTCCGGTTGACCACACAGGTCGCCATACAGACTATGCAGGTAAATATGCAGGAATGAAGACGGAGGAATCAAACCCCGTCATCCTTGCAGATATGAAAGAGTCTGGTGCTCTCTTCGCATCTGAAGACATCGTCCACAGCTATCCGCATTGCTGGAGATGTAAGGGCCCGATCATCTTCCGTGCTACTGACCAGTGGTTCTGCTCGGTAGATGCATTTAAGGACGAGGCTGTTGCCGCTTGCGGTGATGTCCAGTGGTTCCCTGAATGGGGTTATGACCGCATCGTATCAATGGTACGTGAGCGTGCAGACTGGTGTATTTCCCGTCAGCGTCACTGGGGTCTCCCGATTCCCGTCTTCTACTGCGAAGACTGCGGAAAGCCCGTTTGCGACGATGCAACAATCGCAAAGATTTCAAAGATATTCGGCGAGAAGGGCTCAAATGCATGGTTTGAGATGGATGTTTCAGAACTTCTTCCCGATGCATACAAGTGCCCGCATTGCGGCGGTGTTCACTTCACAAAGGAAACCGACACTCTTGACGGTTGGTTTGACTCCGGCTCTACTCATATCGCTTCCATGGAGCTTGATTCTCCGAAGTGCTGGCCGGCAGACCTCTATCTCGAAGGTGCAGACCAGTACCGCGGTTGGTTCCAGTCCTCGCTTCTCACAGCTGTTGCTCTCCGCGGCAAGGCTCCGTACCGCCAGGTTCTCACACACGGCTGGACGGTTGACGGCGAAGGCAAGGCTATGCACAAGTCTCTCGGCAACGGCGTAGCTCCTGAAGAAATTATTGAAAAATACGGCGCAGACGTTCTTCGTCTCTGGGCGGCTTCTGCTGACTACCGTCAGGATATGCGTTGCTCTGATGCTATCTTTAAGCAGCTTTCCGACACGTATCTCAAGATAAGAAATACGTCTCGTTATATTCTCGGAAACCTCGACGGCTTTGACCCGAATAAGGCGATTCCGACGTCTGAACTCTGCGAGCTCGACAGATGGGCACTCTCACGCCTTAACTCTCTCCTTGCACGTTGCATTGAAGCATACGACAAGTATGAGTTCTACACAGTTGTTCACGCTGTTCATAACTTCTGTGTTGTCGATATGTCAAACTTCTACCTTGATGTTATCAAGGACAGACTCTACTGCGACGGCGCAGACAGCGCATCTCGCCGCGGAGCACAGACGGTTATCTACCGCATCCTTGACACTCTTGTCCGCATCCTTTCTCCGATTCTTGCTTTCACAAGCGATGAAATCTGGAAGGCTATGCCGCACCACGACGGTGTCCGTCTTGAAAACTCAATGCTCAACGATCTTCCCAAGGTTGATGCAGATGTTCTCAATCTTGAGCTTGAGAAAAAGTGGGCACGTGTTGCAGAGCTTCGTGACATTGTCAACCGCTCACTCGAAGAAGCAAGAGCTGCAAAAACAATCGGTAAGTCACTTGAGGCTTCGGTTGAGATTTCTGCAAACGGCGAAAGCTATGACTTCATCTCTGCTATCGACGGACTTGCAAAGCTCTTTATCGTATCTGCTGTTTCTCTTAACAAGAAAGAGGGTCTCGGCGAGGCAATTGAGGATATTGAAGTTGTAATTGCAAAGGCAGAAGGTGTAAAGTGCCCGCGTTGCTGGACATTCTCTGCTGAAGCAGGAACAGACGCTGAACATCCCGAGCTTTGCCCGAGATGTACTGCAGCGGTAAAAGGCATTTAGGAGAACGGTAAATTGTTGATAGTTCAGTTCGTAGTAGCTTTTCTTGTTGTTATTCTTGATCAGCTTGTTAAGCTGTGGAGCATAAACGTGCTTGAACCGATGGGGAAGCTTCCTGTAATTGAGGGTGTGTTCAATCTCCGTTATGTTGAGAACACGGGTGCCGCGTTTTCAATGCTTGAGGGGAAGACTGCATTCCTGATTATTGTGCCTGCTATTGCGTGTATTGCGATGATATATCTTCTTGCGTCAAGAAGGATAAAGTCGAAGGTCGGCTCATGGGCGATTACGTTCGTCCTCGCAGGTGCGATGGGAAACTTGATTGACCGCATCATTCGCGGAGCGGTTGTTGACCTGTTCGATTTCGAGCTTATCAATTTCCCTGTTTTCAACGTTGCTGATATAGCAGTCACAATCGGCGCAGTTCTGTTTTTCATCTATGTCATATTCTTTTATGAGGATAAAAAGAAATGAACACAACCCGAATTACTGTCGAGAGTTCGGATGTTGGACTCCGACTTGATGTATTCATTGCAAAGAAACTGAATATTTCCAGAAACGCCGCTGTCGCTCTCATAGAGAGCGGCGGCGTTTTCGGGCTTAAAAAGAATTATAAAGTAGTCGAGGGTGACGAGATTGAAGTTACGCTCCCCGAACTCCGCGAGATTGATGTCGAACCCGAGGATATTCCGCTTGATATCGTGTATGAAGATGCGGACCTCCTTGTTATAAACAAGGCGCGCGGTATGGTCGTTCATCCTGCCGCAGGGCATTATTCGGGAACACTCGTCAATGCACTTATGCATCACTGCGGCTCTTCACTATCGGGTATAAACGGCGTGCTTCGCCCGGGAATAGTCCACCGTCTTGACAAGGACACGAGCGGCGTTATGCTCGTTGCTAAAACTGACTTCGCGCACAACTCTCTTGCAGAGCAGATAAAGGAGCATACCGTCAGACGCGAGTATCACACAGTTGTGATAGGTGGTCTCAAGGAAGAGCACGGCACAATCTCCGCGCCGATTGGTCGCCATAAGACCGACCGCAAGAAAATGGCGGTAACGGAGTCCAATTCCCGCGAGGCGGTTACGCATTACAGCGTTATTGAGAGGTACCAAGGGTTTACATACGCCTCATGCCTTCTTGAAACGGGCAGAACCCACCAGATTCGCGTGCATATGTCGCACATCGGCCATCCCGTTGTGGGTGATGCGGTTTACGGTGCGCGTGATAAGCTTGGGCTCGAGGGACAGTGCCTGCACTCAAAAAATGTGACGTTTACACATCCGAGAACGGGGGAGACGATGTATTTTGAAACCTCTCTTCCAGACTATTTCTCCGATATTCTTTCAAAGTTGAGGCGAGTGTAATGATTGTAAATCTTCTTATCATTTATTTAATGTGGAACGTGATTGTTATGGCAATCTACGGTCTTGACAAACTTTTCGCAAAGAAAGATATGCGCAGAATCCCTGAAAAGACGCTCTTTATCCTTGCGGCACTTCTCGGTGCGGCAGGCGCATGGGCGGGGATGCGGATTTTTCGCCACAAAACGAAGCATGCGAGCTTTGTTTACGGTATTCCGCTTCTCGCGCTTGTGAATTTCGCTGCAATATTTTTTATAGTCTACAGACTTGACATACAGCTATAAGAGGTATATAATAAGCTCACAATCGAATAGGGGAGCTGAGTTAACTCGGCTGAGAGAGGGCATTTAGTCCGAAACCCGTGAACCTGATGCGGATAATGCCGACGTAGGAAAAGCCTTTTGTTTTACGTAAACGCGTTTTGCATATTCCGCAAAACGTGTTTTTTTGTTTGGAAAGGGGGTATCTGAAGTGAAAACCGAGACGAAAACTAAAAATATAACGCTGTGCGCGGTTATGATAGCTTTGGGTACCGTGCTCTCGCTTGTTCCGATATATAACGCGCCGTTTGGTGGAACGGTAACGCTCGGCAGTATGGTGCCGCTAATCCTTGTGTGTGCTCTCGTTTCCGATTTTCGCTGGAGCGCGCTCACGTGCTTTGCGTATTCGCTTATTCAGATGCTCATAGGATTTACCGCGCCGCCGACCGCAACGGTGCTTTCTTTTGTCGCAGTGATTCTTCTTGATTACGTAATCGCGTTTACCTCAATTTCAATAGCAAACCCCATATCCAAGCTTTTTGAAAACAAAATTGCCGGCGTCGCGGCAGGTTCTGTTATAGCAATGCTTGTAAGATTTGTCTGCCATTTTCTCGGCGGAATACTGATATGGAAAGTCTATGCGCCTGAGGGACAGCCGGTGTGGATGTATTCGCTTTTGTATAACGGCGGATATATGCTCCCAGAGCTTCTGATAACAACCGTCGCCTCAACTCTCATCTACGGCGTTATGGAAAAGAGAAAGAAGTAAATAAAAAGAAAAGCCTTCTCTTCAATTCTTGAAGAGAAGGCTTTTTTAGTTATATTTCTTTCTTTATTCTGTCGATTGCGCCTTTCTCAAGACGTGAGACCTGCGCCTGACTTATGCCGATTTCGTCTGCAACCTCGGTTTGCGTTTTGCCGTCGAAGAAACGGAGCGAGAGAATCCTTCTCTCACGGTCA
>JAZQSI010000036.1:0-2095 GCA_045629985.1 Eubacteriales bacterium | reverse complement strand
TTCAAGACTCCGACAGAGCTTTCTCCGATAAAGCTTTCGAGAGATGATATAAACATAGAAAAAGCTGACGATAAGACATATTTCGTAGAGGTACCTGCCGCAGGCTTTGCGATTTTCGAATACTGATAAGGAGCGATTATTATGGACATCAAGTTTGCAAAGGGTTGCTGGGAAGAATATTTCGAGCATGCATACAACGAAAAGTTCCCGTTCAAGCCGCAGTTTATTCAGGAGGAGGATTGCATCGTAAACGGAAGCAACCCCGAGATGAAGGACTTTGCCTACGACTACACAACAATAATGACAAAAGAGATGTTCGGAAAGGGAACAAAAATCCACACGACCTGCTCTTTTGAAGAGTTCGGCGCTCCGCTTCTCACTTTTACGGACACCATGAAGCGCGACGAGGACGGCGACCTCTGGTATGCAGCGTGCAAAGAGGTTGTTCTCTGGAAGAACGGCGTTAACGTCTGGGATTTGTATGTTGAGGACGGAGAGATTAAATACCACCTGCTCGCCGCTGTGAAGTTTGACCTTGAAAAGAACGTAAAGCACGAACTTTTCGTCGAGCTCGGAGAGGAGTCTGTAAGATTCGTTATCGGCGATAAGGATGTAATGGTTCGTATTGCTGATCTTCCCGAAAAGGTATATATCGGCATCACGACTTGCGAAAACATAAACAGATTTTATGATTTGAAGATAGAAAAAGGGGAGTAGGAAATGAAGTTTTTCCATGTATATAACGAAGACTTTTTTGAAGGTCTTGTGAAGAACAACCTCATAAACGAGGATACGGGATTCAAAATCCAGAACATTTTCCGTATGCCGCTTGATAAACATTTTAACACGCTTGCCGCAAAAGGCAGCCGTCTCCACGGAATGCTCAAAGAAAACAAATATCCTTTCTACATCGACCGCATCTGTGGCGGCACGCGCTACTATAAATTTGACTATGACAAAGAGCTTGTCCACGAATATGCAAATATGCTCGGGGACTGGTTTCTCGGCTTCCAGCACCACGAAAGTGCCTCAAACCGCCGCCGTGTTGACTGGCAGAAAATTCTTACCGCCATGGATGGCCACAAGGGGCCATATGACAAGGACAAGCTCAACGAAAAGCTTATGAATGAAGGCTCGGACTCTTTCTACGGAAGCATCGGTAAAGCAGTTTCTCTTCTTGATGAGGGAAACCCCGAGGACTACGCAGACCTTCGCTATGCCGAAACGGAAGAAGACCTTCTTGATGAATTCCGCAATATGTACAAGACGAGAATGGACGACGTTTGCGGCTATACCTTCGCCGCGGACAGCTACTTCCTGTTGCCAAAGCTTCAGGAAGAGCTCGGTATGCGTACATTCATGCCTGAGGTTGGCTGGCAGATTGCGCAGATGCGAATTGCAGTTTCCCTTGCCCGTGGCGTAATGGAAGGTGCGGGCAAGCTCTGGGGTCTCTACTATGAGCCGTGGATTGCTCACCAGCAGGCATTCTATTCGCTTCCGAAGTACAACAAGGATGAATACGAAACAGAATGGTTCCACACAAAGGATATCTACCTTGAATGCTTAAAGCAGGCAACGCCGAACAGCGGAAGCTCACGCCTTCTCCAGAGAAGAATATACCACTACGCTCTTATGGCGGGGGCAGATTACTTCTCCGAGGAGTGGGGACTCAACTCAAGTTATTCAAACAAGAAAACCTTCGAGCTCTCTCCCTACGGACTTGTAAAAAAAGACTTTATCGACTTTGCGCGCAACCACAAAACAATTAAGGCACGTATTCCGTTTGCAATCGTTCTTCCGCTTAACTATAAGTGCGTCCAGCTTCCCGAATTCTTTGACCCGTACCACATCGGTGAGCACAGAGAGGACTATATGGCATGCGATATTTCTGCCGAGCGCAGAAAGTATATCGGCCATGTTGAAGACGTCCTTAAGCTCTTCTACGAGAAAACCGGGGAAGAGTACGGCAACGAAGGTCACGTTATGACGAACTCGCATTTTGGCGATTTATTTGATATAATATATGAGGACGCAAGCGACGAGGTTCTCGGAAAGTACAAAGCCCTTATTGACGCAACCCCTGACGGCGCATTTG
>JAZQSI010000035.1:0-1786 GCA_045629985.1 Eubacteriales bacterium | reverse complement strand
TTGCGGGAAGAGTCGTTGCCGTCGGTGAAACAAAATACGGCGGAAACACGGTCGTCGTCGATCACGGACTCGGTCTGAGAAGCGTATATTACTGCCTTAAAAACGTAGAGGTCGTTGTCGGAACGATAGTAAATCCGGGTGATAAGATAGCAAACGGATGTGCAAAAAAAGGATATACCGACGGAGAGACCTGCTATATTGAATTTTGGGTAGGGGAAACTCCGGTATCCTACAAGGATCTTCAGATAAACGGTTTCGGTATGAATTTCGGAGAAGAACCCGAAATATAAAATTAATAAAAATATTGTAAAAAAATTTATATTCCCATTGATTTTTTTGAAAAGCTGTGATATAATATTACGGTAGTTTGCGGAAAGAACGCAAACTACCGTGACAAATTTATACAGGATATGAAATAAGACCATACCAGCCGGGGAGTTAGCGGTGCCTTGTACCTGCAATCCGCTACAGCAGGGGTTATTTCCGCTTTTGAGGGCAGAATGGGTGTGGTCAGCACCGATCGCTTTGCGTGTTGAAGAATGGGTCCTGTGCAACTAATGGCTGTGAACCATGTCAGGTGGGAGACCAAGCAGCATTAAGCAGTATCACTTAGTGTGCCACGGGTTCGCCTGTTCGGAGCGCAGACATCGGAAAGCGCATGTTCGTTTCTGCTCGATTTTGCGGTGTATGGTCTTATTTTGTATCCTGTCTTTTTATTTATTAAGTCGAAACGGAGGAAAAGAAAATGGCAACACAAAACGGACATCAGGCACTTTACCGTAAGTGGCGACCTACAACTTTTTCCGATGTTGTCGGTCAGGACCACATAACGAGTGTTCTGAAATATCAGGTTTCGCTTGGCAAGACAAACCACGCGTATCTTTTCTGCGGTTCAAGAGGAACGGGAAAGACTACCTGCGCGAAGATTCTTGCAAAGGCGGTAAACTGTCCGAACGCCAAAAACGGAGAACCCTGTAACGAGTGCGAAATTTGCCGCAGAATAGACGGCGGAATGTCTATGGAAGTTCTTGAAATGGACGCGGCAAGTAACACGGGCGTAGATTATATACGCGACATAAGAGAAGAGGTCGTGTTCTCACCGTCAGAGGTCGGAACGAGAGTCTATATCATAGACGAGGTTCATATGCTGACCGAAAGTGCGTTCAACGCGCTTCTTAAAACGCTTGAAGAGCCTCCTCAAAAGGTTATCTTCATACTTGCGACAACCGAAATTCAAAAAATTCCCGCAACCATCTTGTCAAGATGTCAGCGCTTTGATTTCAGAAGAATTCCCGCAAATACGATAAGCTCAAGACTTATGAAGATCGCATCGCAGGAGGGAATTGAGATCACCGAGAGTGCAGCTCATCTTATCGCAAAGCTCGCACAAGGCGGTATGCGAGATGCTATAAGTATGCTCGAGCTTTGCAGCGGCGAGGGAGATAAGATCACCGAGGAGAGAATATCCGAAGCGACAGGTATAATCGGTCGTGAGTCGATAATACGAACTGTCAAGGCTGTTCTTTCGGGTAATTACCGTGAGATATTCACGATAATTTCGTCAGTTTACTCGAATTCGTACGATATATCGTCATTTATCTCGGAAATAATGCAGTTCTACCGCGACGTTGCGATATATAAAACTCTTGCATCAAAAGCAGGCGAGATCTCACGCGAGATTCTTGATCTCAGCGATGCCGAGCTTTTGGATATCAAGGCTATCGCAGAAAAAATAAGACAAGAAACTGTAATATATCATATAAAGCTTCTTGAAGAGGCATTTCTT
>JAZQSI010000034.1:0-6833 GCA_045629985.1 Eubacteriales bacterium | reverse complement strand
ATGCTTGCCGCTATTGACAACAACCTCGTTCAGGCGACAAAGCTTCTCGGTAATCAGGCAGGCGCAACGCTTGACACAATTACCCGTGAAGTTCTCAACGGCGGTACAAATGTTGTTTACTCTGGTGGTGTTTCTTCTCGTTCTGCTCTTGCAGGCGGTCAGACATCAGAGGCAGACAACTGCTACCTCACTGTTGACGATATCAAGAAGGCTGTACGCGCTCTTAAGAATCAGAACGCAAACAAGATTGACGACAGCTTCGTAGCTATCATTCATCCGGATGTTGCATACGACCTCACAAACGACCCGAACTGGAAGTATCCGCATCAGTATGTTGATACAGAGAACCTTTACTCCGGTGAAATCGGTCGTATCGCAGGCGTTCGTTTCGTAGAGACAACCGAAGCGAAGATTTGGGCAGGCGCAGGCGCAAACAGCCGTGCAGTTTACTCAACTCTCGTACTCGGTGAGAACGCATACGGTGTAACCGAAATCGAAGGTGGCGGACTTCAGCACATTGTAAAACAGCTCGGCTCTGCAGGTACTTCAGACCCGATTGACCAGCGTGCAACAGTCGGTTGGAAGGCTATCAAGGTTGCAGAGAGACTTGTTGAGAACTATATGGTTCGTATCGAGTCTTGCTCAACATTTGACCCGAAGGAAAATAACTAATCTTAAGGGGAGAGGGTGAAAGCTCTCTCCCTACAACGAAAGGAGCGAAGTATCATGGCAAAGAATGACGAAAACAAATCAGCAAACAACGCGGCACCACAGAACGACGCGATTAACCTCGCTGATGTTCAGGCGCAGATTACCGAAATGCTTGAAAATGCAAAGGCTGAGGCTGACAGAATTGTCGCAGAAGCTAAAGCTGCAACAGCAGGTACAGAGGAATCTGAAGCAAGAAAGAAGTTCGTAGAAGAGGACAGAGCGAGAGGCGAGGAGCTTGTCGAAGTCAAACTCTTTAAGGATAACAACAAGTACAAAGATGATGTATTTGTTCAGGTAAACGGCGAGAATTGCGTTATCAAGCGCGGAGAGCGTGTAAAGGTTAAGCGCAAGTTTGCCGAAGTGCTTGATAATTCCGATATGCAGGACTACGAGACAAGTCTTCTCATCGAGAGAAAGTCGAGCGAGACAGCAAAGATGGACCTCTAATACCGCGAGAATGTCCTGTATGGATGTTCGTTAGTTGCTACGACACGGCGTAGCGGAGTTCAAGGCAACCCTTAAGCTTCGCTACGTCTTTTTTTAAAGGCGGTGAGTATATGGATACAATCCAAATCAAAAGAGCAGACAAGACAGGCGTTTCTTTTCTCGCTGACGGTGAACCCGGATACAGCAGAGAGGAGAAAGCTTTATATATCGGAGACGGAGGAAGGAGAAACCAAAAGCTTTGTAGCGCGGAAACGGCGGCAAAGGTAGAAACGCTTGAGGGGGATGTAGAGACACTGAAACGCGATAAGCTCACGGCAACGGCGGCAGAAGCTATTGCAGAGATTGCCGAGGGCGCAGACATCAACTCGGTCATTGCAACGGTCAATTCTCTCATTTCCTCGTTAAAGACAAGCGGAGTAATGAAAGGAGGTTGATTTAAGTGGACGGAATAATCGAAGTAAAGGTTAACGGAAACAGCATAAGTAAAGACAATGACTGTGCAGGAGTTCAAGGTGAGAGCAACAGCACGGTATTAAGAATAAGCTTTGCCGAGAATTGGGATGGCTACGGAAAGAGGATTGTCTTCTACGATGCTTTGGGTAAAAATCCCGTAAAGATACAGCTCGGAACAAATCTTCTTGAGGATATCTTGAAGGATACGCGAGTGTACCTTGTTCCCATACCGAGCGAAGCAATGACAGAAGCGGGATATAACAGCTTCGTTATTCAGGGTGAGGTTGACGGTATCGTTAAAAAGACCGTTGAAGCGAAGCTGAAGGTTTTATATTCACCATACACAGGCGATGCTAATGATCCGAAAGACATAACACCGTCAGAAGCGGCACAGCTCCGTACTGAAATGGATGCGGTATTGGATGATATCGCAAAAGCAGAGGAAGCGAAGGTTAGAGCTGCAGAATCAGCACGGATTGCGGCTGATGAAGCACTTAACGCAGGTACTAAAGCTGGTCTTGCATCAACTTGTGTGGAGCAGGCGGCGGAAGCAAGAGATGCCGCAATGGAAGCTGAAGTAGGCGCACGGCAGGAACGAGAGAGAATTGAGAATATGACGGTTTCATCCTCGACTCTCGAAGCAGGCGCAGAAGCAACGGTAAACAAGGATGAATTGAACGGTGTCGTTCACTTGGCTTTCGGTATCCCTGTAGGCGAATCGGGTGTGTATATCGGCACAGAAGCTCCGACTGACCCGAACATCAAGGTATGGATAGACACAAACGGAGAGGCTGATGCTTCCGTGCTTCCTGTTCGTGCTTTTGTAAACATCTTGGGCGGTGCTGAAAGTTGGTTTGCAGAGGATGTTTACGACAGAAACGGAAGTGTTGTCGGTGTGAGATACGGACAGGTGGTTAACGTAAATAATGCCGTTATAACACCGAACAGTAAGGTAGACTTGCAGATTTCATCCGAGCAGATGGTTATCTTCTATGAGAAAGACCTTGCATTTGTAGCGGAGAACGATGACGGAGTTGTAACGGTGTATTGTGTCGGTAACGTTCCCGAAAACAGCTACACATTGCAGGCTACAGTAACGGAGGTGCTTACAAATGCCTAAAATTATCGGAAATCCCACACTTACACCTGTTTTGCCTGCCGACTGGAATCAGACAGACGAAAAGAAGGTTGACTATATAAAGAATAAGCCTGATGTTGTTACGTTTGCAGACTACGCAACGAGAGACAAAGCGGGCGTAGTGAAAATGAAGACCGCGGAGGACAGTGGGATAAAGATGTCCGAAAACGGAGAATTGGAGCTTTATCCAGCAAGCGCGGCACTCATAATGATGAAGGGAAAAGTACCCCGCCCCATCACACCTGAAAATGTTGATATTGTTGTCCGTGCTGGCACAAATCAAGAGTGGAAAGAGGAATATACCGAAGCCGAAAAATTTCTCCCGATGAGTACAGGGGTGTTAATTGAGAAAATAGGAGACTTCGACACGGCGCTTGATGAGCTTCACGCATACGCCGAGGCTCTTGTAAACGGAGGTGCTGAATAATGGATATCGCTGAAAAGGTTATAAGAGCAAAAAACGATTTTGACGATGTGTACGAAGCGGGAAAACAAAAAATGGTCGACCTTCATCCGGAAGTAACCGCAAGCGGGAATTATATCTCTGTTGATGATGTAAGCGAACTTCCGCATAGCGTGGCTTGCAAGGTTGCGAGCGTGAATTTGTTAAATCCGAACGCGCTTGGTGGCGGGGAGTTGGTAGAGTTTAATGACGTTTCTTGTTATAAGTTCAATGATAGAGGTGCAAACTATGTCACTGCTCTTGTAATCAGAAATCAGTTCAAACCTAATACACAATACACATTTACTGGTAGATTTTATCGAGATGGGTTAACGTCTTTGGTTCAGTTGGATGTTGTTTATACAGACGGAACTACAAGTAGAAAACAATTCAGTTTAGGCAATATAGTTTCTTTTACAACAACATCCGAAAAAACTGTTGATTATATATGTGCGGCATATTATGACGGAAGAAACGCTTATTTGGATTTATCAGTTTCTTGCTTGCACGAAGGAGCAACAGCCCTCCCCTACACGCCATATGTTGACAATCCCGAAACCGTGCAAGTGACGAGGTGCGGGCGCAACCTATTAAACCCAAATAATCTCGGTGGCGGTGAGATTGTAGAGTATAACGGCGCGCCGTGTTATAAATACAGAGATAACGCTACTAATTTTAAATACTATGGTTCTTTTTTACCAAACACTCAATATACATTTTCGTTCAAGGCTTATGCGGAAGACGGAAAGACAGATTTGTCATTCGGTTGCTTATTGTATTATGTAGACGGTTCTTACGATAGAATACTCGCCTTTCACAATAGGGAATACACAATTGTCACAGCCGCAAACAAAACAGTTAGCTATATAACGGGCGTTTATAGTAACAATCGAGTTATATACATTGACTTGGAATATACACGATTATCGCTCGGCGCAACTGCCTTACCTTATGAGCCGTACAACGGACAAACCCTCACACCAAAAGCAGACGGCACAGTTGAGGGAATGACAAGCGTAAGCCCGTATATGAATATCTTTACCGATAATGCGGGGGCAATGATTGAAGCGACATACAGAATATCGTGGGGTATGCAAGAAGAGCGGGAGCGATTTTATAACGATTTCGCGAAAGGCAAAATAAACACTTCAATTGACTTTGCTTGGCTTCTTCTTACAAACCTTGGGTTTTATGGAGTTATAAACGCGCTTTCTGATACGGCAACGGGGCAAACATTAACGCTTTCCATTATCGACGTAGACGACGCTTTTGCAACGTCAAGCGGTGCGGCAGACGGAAGCACATCAACAGAATTTGCGGCACTTGTCGCAACAAAACCAAATTGGACAATAATCTTGAAATAAGGGGTGAAAATTATGAAATATGTAATTTTTGCAGTCGCAGATGAAGGATATTTTACTAATATAGGCGAGGAATATGGTCGCGCGATTAAGATTCCCAACAACGATGAAATCAATACATTTCTCAATTCAGTTGTAAGTGCGAAGGAAATCACTGACGAGGAATATTTTGAATTATTCCCGCCCGCAGATACGGAAGGGGAACGCGAAGCCGAGTATGAGGCGAAGCTTAAAGCTATGGAAGGCGAGGTGGAAACATGAGCGTATTAAAAATCAAAGACGAGAACGGTAACTGGATAGGCATTACGTCTATCAAGGGTGATGAGGGAGACGCAGGCGAAGGTGCATATACTTCTGCTGTTAAAGGTGGATACGCAGGCACGGAAGAGGAGCTAAACGCGGCACTTGCCGAAGTGGTGCAGATGCAGAGCGATATAGCGACAGCGCAAAACGACATCGGTATGCTTCAGGGGGATGCACAAGTCTTTGCGGCTCATACATCGAACACGAACAATCCTCACGGTGTAACTCCTACACAGATAGGAGCGGTGAAGAATACAGGCGATACTGTCAACGGCAACCTTGATGTTAACGGTGCATTTGCTGTAAAGCGATCCGATTCAAACAGAACAGCTCGTACTGTTGCTCACAACAACGCAGACAAAGAGGTGGATTTTCAGAACTACGGTGATGATTCCAACTATGTCAGTGTGAGAGTGGCAACAGAAACAAAGGGTGTGGGCGATGCCGTGAAGGTAACTCAAATGAAGAACGGTGCGTATTCAGAGTTCACTATGCTCCACACAGGCAACAAGGAAAAGATATTCACACACGGCACAGAAGACTTAACAGCAGGTAGTTCTCCGCTCGGAACTGGACAGCTTCACTTTGTCTATGAATGAGGTGATGCGGAGTGGCTAAAAAGGCTTATATCGGTGTCGGTGGTGTAGCTCGGAAGATAAAGAAAGGCTATATCGGTGTTGACGGTATTGCGAGGCGTGTCAAGAAGGCATACATCGGCATCGGTGGTGTAGCTCGTCCGTGTTGGAGTGGTGGAGAGCTGACATACTACGGTTCTGCGCCTTCGTTATCGTCTGCGGTATATATGTTGGCGGCAACAAATAACAAGAAGTATGCCTTGTTCGGTGGTGGACAGAGCGAGGGTAGCAACGTGTCCAATACAGTTGATGCCTACGACAAGACGTTGGCAAAGACGGTAGCTCCTACGATGGAGTCTGTGAAATACGAACACGCGGCGGCGCATACGGAAGATTACGCAATATTCAGTGGTGGATATCGAGGACTCACGCACGTTGATGCGTACAACTCCGCGTTGGCAAGAACAACGGCTCCGAAACCTGATGTCGGAAGGTATCGCCTTTCGGGAACACACACACCAAACCACGCATTGTTTGCAGGCGGCTATGATGTTTATAACACGGCGCGCGCTGATGTGGATGCCTATGACAATGACTTGGCAAGAACGGTTGCTACAGCGTTGAGCGCGGAGAAATATTACATGGGCGCGGGAAGCATAAACGGTGTCGCGATATTTGTGGGCGGCTCACCATCGGGACCTGCTACTGACAGCGGTGCACTCATCCCTGTTAATTTTTACGATGCTTCGTTGGCAAGGACGAGTGTGATTATTAGTGGATGTGAATCACTTATATACCGAGCTGAAGCGAGCGCAGGAAATTTTGCAATTTTCCTCGGAACGACAAGCATATTGTTCGCTTTTGACAAAGACGGGGGCTACACGCCATTAACATCGATTATATCGAAAAGGTCGGATGCTACGGCAACAACGGTAGGAGACTTTGCGGTTTTCGCAACGGGTCACTACAATGGAACTTATTATACAGATTCTTTGGTGGTCGATGAGAATCTGCAACAGAGCCTCGGACCATCAATAGGCACTGGAAGAAGATTAGCTTCAGCCGCACCGATAGGTGACTTTGGTTTGTTTGCAGGTGGAGCATCCAACAGCCCATCAAACAAGGTCGAAGCTTATGCAGTAATGTAAAGGAGTAAATGATAATGAAACGATTTGCAATATGGGACAAGAAAAGTCCGATTATAACGGCATCAGGCAAGGTTTATACGGCTGAAGACTGGATAAAAGAACATCCGTCATTCGGTCTCGATAACATCACGGCAATATGTGCCGCAGGTGAAATCAACGGCGGGTTCTATGCCACACTCGGACAGCTTGTAGGGAACTACGAAGCACAGGGATGCGACTTCTCGGAGTGCGAGACAGCAGAAGATAAGCTTGAGG
>JAZQSI010000033.1:0-4801 GCA_045629985.1 Eubacteriales bacterium | reverse complement strand
TGTGCACACATCGGTGAGGTTCAGTCATCCGTATGGCCTCGTGCAGATGTTGAAGTCTGTCGCGAGAACGGAATCAAGCTTTTATAATCTTAACAAATTCCATATTCTATGCTTTGACACATTGCAAGACCGCACTATCCGGGGAGACAGCGGTGCCCTGTACCTGCAATCCGCTATAGCAGGGGCGAATTCCCGATTTGAGGCGCAGTCGTGTGTGGCAGGGTTATATATACAGTGTTGATAGGTCGGTCCTGCGCAACAAAGGGCTGTGAACCATGTCAGGCGGGGAACCGAGCAGCATTAAGCGGTTTTCTTTGTGTGCCGCGGGCGTGCCGGCCTTGAGCTGTCTGTATAAATTCCGCACATACTTCTGCTGTCGAGAGTTGGGTGTGCGGTCGTGCAATGTGTCAAAGTGAAAGTAAGAGGTATTTTGTGATGTATCAGGCTCTTTACCGCAAGTGGAGGCCGCAGGCTTTCTCCGACGTCGTCGGGCAGGAAGCTATCTGCGACACTCTCACACGCCAGGTCGAAACGGGACATACTTCTCATGCATATTTGTTTTCCGGTTCCCGCGGCACCGGAAAGACGACCTGCGCAAAGATTCTCTCCAAAGCAATAAACTGCGAAAATCCATTCCACGGCAACCCTTGTAACAAGTGTCCGTCGTGTCTGGGAATTTCAAGCGGCGAAATACTTGATATTGTCGAGATTGACGCGGCGTCAAACAACGGTGTTGACTACGTCCGCGACCTGCGTGACGAAGCGATTTATTCACCCGCAAACGTCAAGAAAAGGGTGTACATAATCGACGAGGTTCATATGTTCTCCACAGCGGCGTTTAATGCACTTTTAAAGATTATGGAAGAGCCGCCTGCCCATGTCGTCTTTATTCTCGCGACGACGGAGCTTCATAAAGTTCCGGCTACAATCGCATCGCGATGCCAAAGATTTATCTTCAAGAGAATTTCTCTCTCCGCAATCGCAGAAAGACTTGTATTCATCGCAAAAAACGAGGGCACGGAGCTTGATACGGATGCTGCGGAATACATCGCAGGACTTTCCGACGGCGCAATGCGCGACGCGCTTTCTCTTCTTGATCAGTGCATCTCTATGGGCAATGACCGCGTAACACGCGAAACGGTTGAAGACATCGTCGGTCTTGCGGGCAAAAAGCAGACCTACGATATGGCTCTCTCCATCGCACATCGCGACCTCAAAACCACACTTTCTCTGCTCAACGAGATTTACTCGGGCGGCAAAAACATAAATTCGGTTCTCACCGAGCTTGCAGAAATTTTCAGAGATGTTCTCATCTCGAAAACTGCTGATATGAACACTATCCCCAATCTCAGTGCAAGATACACTAAGGCAGAGCTTGCAGAGCTTGGAGAAGGTTTTGACACTCTTCGCCTGTGCTCCGTTATCGAAACTCTTCAGGCGGCGACGAGTGCAATCGCACAAAGCTCAAACAAGCGAATTGACGCAGAAATCTGCTGTGTCCGATTGTGTCAGGGCGCGGTAAAAGAAGATGTTTCTTCGATTGCCGCGAGACTGAACGAGCTCTCTGACATGATAACAAGCGGTGCTGTTGTTCAGAAAACGGCGGCAGTGGTAGATGCTCCCCCGTTTGATGTCGATGACGCACCCAAAACAAAAGAAGTTCCCGCTGCTCAAAAAAAAGAGGAGCCAAAACCCGTTGAAAAGGCACCGTCTCCGGAACCCGAACGCAAGCCATCCCCTGCGAAGCCCGCAGGAAACGCCGACGAGCTCTGGAAAAAAATCCTTGCAGAGGCGCGCGGCAGACTTTCTCCCGGCGTTGCTCCTCTCTTCGGTAGTGTTTCCACAACGCTTTCTGATAATATGCTGACGCTCTCAAGCGAAAACGCTTTCGTTCTTCAGATGCTCAAGAAAACAGAAAATATGGACATTCTCCGCACTGCGGCTGAAAAGGTCTCACCCGGTATTATAATAACCGCAGGCGGTGTCAAGGCAGAAGTTCCCGAAACAAGCGGTATCGACGAGTTGCTCTCGGGACTTGGCGACTTTGACGGAGTTACGATAAAATAAACCAAAATAACTTTTAAGGAGATATTTACTATGGCAAGAGGCGGATTTCCCGGCGGCGGAATAAATATGAATATGATAAAGCAGGCTCAGAAGATGCAGCAGGACATGATGCGTATGCAGCAGGAGCTTGAAGAAAAAACATATACTGCTTCTGCAGGCGGTGGCGCGGTTTCAGCAACTGTCAGCGGTAAGTACAAAGTTCTCGAAGTCAAGATTCAGCCGGAGGCAGTTGACCCGGACGATGTCGAGATGCTTGAGGATCTCATCGTTGCCGCTATTGGCGAGGCTATGAACCAAGCAGAGACAGCGACAGCCGAGAGCATGAAGAAAATCACCGGCGGTATGAATATCCCGGGTATGTTCTAAATTTTAACTTTTCACGGAGATATTGCTATGCGTTTCTTTTCTGCACCCGTAGAAAACTTAATAGAGCAGTTCCAGAAGCTTCCGGGCATCGGCAGAAAGACGGCACAGAGGCTTGCTTTCTTCGTTCTCGCGCTCCCCGAAGCTGAGGCTGAGGGCTTTGCCAACGCGATTATTGAAGCGAAGAAAAAAGTTAAGTTTTGCGCGGTTTGCCAGAATATGACGGATACTGAAATCTGCTCACTGTGTTCTGACGAGGCTCGCGACCGTGAGGTTATCTGCGTCGTTTCTGACCCGAAAGACGTTGCGGCGATAGAGAAAACCCGCGAGTTCAACGGGCTTTACCATGTTCTTCACGGATGCATTTCCCCGATGAACGGCATAGGCCCCGATGATGTAAGGATAAAAGAGCTTGTCACACGCGTATCGCAGGGCGGCGTGCGCGAGGTTATTCTCGCGACAAACCCCGACACCGAGGGCGAAGCTACCGCTATGTATATCTCCAGACTTCTCTCTCCGTTTGGCGTGCAAACAACGCGACTTGCATACGGTATCCCGGTCGGCGGTCACCTTGAATTTGCAGACGAAATGACACTCATCCGCGCGCTTGAGGGCAGACGGACGATGTAACAATCAAATGGAAAGTTGAAAATTGAAAATGGAAAATGTTATAGAATCAAAAAGCTTTGCATTTGCAATTCGCATCGTAAATCTTTATAAGTTTTTGCTGACTAAAAACGAGTACGTTCTTTCAAAACAAATTCTCCGCAGTGGCACATCAATCGGAGCAAATATTGCTGAGGCGGAACAAGCACAAAGCAGACCCGATTTTGTTTCTAAAATGAACATAGCTTTAAAAGAAGTTTCCGAAACAAAATACTGGCTCAAACTTTTACATGCAACAGATTATATTTCGAAAGAAGAAAAAACTTCAATCTTAAACGATTGTATTGAAATTGAAAAAATATTAGTGTCAATTATCAAATCTTCAAGACAATAATTTTCAATTTTCCACTTTCAATTTTCAATTTAATACTTGCGGGCGTGGTGGAATGGCAGACACGTTGGTCTTAGGAGCCAATGTCTTCGACGTGTGGGTTCAAGTCCCACCGCCCGCACCAACAAATAAACGACACCTAAAGGTGTCGTTTGTTTGTTCTTAATGTGGGACTTGAAGCCTAAGAGGGTATGCGCGTTAAAAAAACGATTAAGTATCGTTTTTAGCGCATATGCCCGAAGGCGGGTACCGAAATGCACCGCATTTGGGTCGCCAAGGGTGCAAGCTGCAACGCAGCTTTGTCCCACCGCCCGCACCAGAAAAAAGTCACTTTTGTCTACCAAGACAAAGGTGACTTTTTTGAATGATGTTATCCTTCATTTTTCCGTATATTGACTTTTCTGACCGCGATGATGTATAATGAAACCAGTAATATTTGGAGGTTTTTTATTATGTCAACAAAACCGTTAAGAGTAAAATGCACCTGCGGAGAAGTTTCAAATGCTTTCCCCGGCAATCTCTGCCCGAAGTGCCGCCAGCCGCTTGAAATCCCGACGGAAGGTATGATTTATCTTTACCGCATGGGAAGCCCTCTTGGTATAGCAGGTGGTTTCGGTATTTATCTCAACACCGTTCCCTATGGATATATAGGCAACCGTGAGCTTATTCGTATTCCCGTCAAGTTTGGTACATACAGTATGCACATTGCAGTCGGTATGAACAGAAAGTGCACAGACCTTGTTTTCAACATCACTCCTGAAAATCCGTACGGCTATGCGAAGGTGCACATGCGCCCGGGTTTCATATCAAACCACTTCATAATCGAGCCGTCTACACCCGAAGATATGCCGCTCGACAGATAATTTTAAACTTAAAAGGCACTTGCTTTGACAAAAGCAAGTGCCTTTTCTTCTTTATAAGGAGAAGGGCCGATGGGGTGGGCTCTGCCCTTACCCCACCGGCTTAAAGAGAAGAAATGAAGTGTTCTGTTTTGTGTTGCGGGAGGGCACGGAGACCCTCCCCTACAGTTTTGGTTTTGTTTTATAAGGAGATTGGGAAAACGTTTCACAACGTGCAAACCGAGCCCGAAGTAGTACCGTGAGTACGTCGAGTGGCGAGGTTTGTGCGTAGCAATTTATTGCGGTGTGGAGCGTTTTAACATCTCCTATGCGATGTAATCAAGTACTCTCTTGAGAAGAACTGCAACTTCTGCACGGGTTGTCTTGTCACTGCCTGCGAGGCTTTCGCCCTTGCCGTTGACAAGGCCTGCTTCTACAAGTGCTTTTACTGCATCACGTGCATAGTCTGCTACATCTTCATAGTCAGCAAATGACGTTACGTCAATTCCCTCAACTGCCTTAAGCTCTGCGCCGC
>JAZQSI010000032.1:0-1632 GCA_045629985.1 Eubacteriales bacterium | reverse complement strand
GCAAAGATCTTGTCGAAGCTTGCATCGGGATCATCGCACTTGTTTACGAATACGGCGCGGGGGAGAACCTCGTCGTCAGCGATCTCCCAAGCGATCTCAGCGCCAACCTCAAGTCCGCTCTTAGCATCAACGGTGATGATCATAGCGTCTGCTGCACGAGCCGCCTGAAGTGCCTCAGCCTTGAAATCGAGGAAGCCGGGAGCGTCGAGAAGGTTGATCTTCACGTTCTTCCATTCAACGGGAATGACAGAAGTGGAAAGAGAAAAGCCCTTCTTGATCTCGTCCTGATCGAAGTCAGAAACTGTGTTACCGTCTGTAACCTTACCCATTCTATCTATAGCCTTACTTCCGTAAAGCATAGCCTCTGCGAGTGTGGTCTTTCCGCTTCCGCCATGTCCAAGCAGCGCGATATTGCGGATGTCTTCGGTTCTGAAGTAGTTCATTGTTGTGTACCTCTCTCGGTGAAATTTATATCGTTTGTCACATTACACAATGCAATGTGAACAAAAATAGTCTGTAATGTGTAGCATATATATAATTATACTACAACCAAACCTTATTTGCAATACTTTAGCATAATAAATTCATTGTTCACTATGTAGTTTTTTGATGGTTGTTTTTGGCTATATTGCTGTGTTTTAGTTGATAGTTAAACTTTAATCTCTTTTCGGGCGGTAATCGGTGATAACATACAAAAAGCCGCCCTTTTCGGAGCGGCAAAGAAAAAGCCTCCTTAGAAAGGAGGTTCCCGGCATGCGTGGCAAGACATACCGGGATTTGAAAGGAAGTATGAAAAAGCTAAACACTTAATGTTTCTTTATTTGTTGTGTATATTATAACATGATTATCATGTTGTGTCAACGATTTTGTTCTAATTTCACAGTGCATTTCTCAGTTTTGGCAAACACAACAATTGAAACGAGGAGATTTTGGGCATATTATCCAAACCAACTTTCAATGCCAGCCTGACCGTCCAACACGGGATCAGGAATAGTAATCATCCACAAGACCTTTGAGAAGGCTTGAATACTCTGCAAAATAAGCCTTGTCGAGATAATATATACGTGTGTTACTTTTAACAAAATCATCCCCAAAGGTACATCCGCAAAGACGTACACCGTCATTGCCGTACAGACTGAAAGCATATCCGCCAGTACCGTTTGTTCCGCCGAGGGTTGCGCTTCCAACAACACAGGCACCGTCAAGGCCCCTCATAAACCTTTCGATCTCCGCCTTATCCGTTACAGAGTGGGTGATCCACTCGGGACCGTCAACATCTGCTGTAAACCGCAGCTCGGCCACTTCCGAAGCATCAAAGGAGCTGAAGTCAAGAACACTTGAGATATTCTGTATCAATGCCTCGTCAAGTCTCACAAGCATCGCTACCGCCTCAGCGCGGGTGATGCTGTCTGCCGGTCGCACGTTCCCGTTTTCGTCTCCTGTCAGGATCCCGTGACTTCTAAGATATTCCACGGCACCCTTCGCCCAATCGGAAACGGAAGCTGAGTCGGCGAAGCTGAGGGTTACGTCCTCGCACTCTTTAAGGTTTGCCCCCGCGGAACACACATAACGGTAGATAAAAGTTGCAAGCTCCTCGCGGGATATAGCTCTGCCCGCACCAAAAAGCTCGCC
>JAZQSI010000031.1:0-9321 GCA_045629985.1 Eubacteriales bacterium | reverse complement strand
CCCAGCTTCCGCCGTCAAGCTTCTCGGTCAGCGACTTTCCGAAATCTACAACAACGCCCGATTCCATATCGCTTGAGATAACATCTACAACCTTAAGCTCGAAGACCTTGCTTCTTATCGTTCTGCCAAGCTCGTTTACCGTGGAAACCCAGATACCCGCAACGCCTTCGGAAAGCGCTGTTACTGTCATTGTTTCTTCATCAATCGTCAGAACTGATGTGTCGTCGATTTCCCAAGTGTATTCGTATTCTGCCTCGCCTATCGGAGCGAGACCGTCGTTCATTGTAAGCCCTACGCGGAGAGTTTCCGTCTCCCCTACCTTCATTGCGTTTCTGTCTGAAACAACCGCAACACCAAGGAGATACGGCATCTGGTCAATTGTAAGGGTTATTGTCGCAGAAACCGGAACTTCAAGGTCATCCACCGGATTTTTCGGAGTTGCCGTAGCCTTGATCGTTACCTTACCTGCCGAAACACCCTTTACCGCGCATATTTCGCCGTCAGCGGAAAGCTCCACTCTCGCAGCCTCTTCCGCATCTTCAATTTCATATGTGAAGTCATATTCATCGTCATATACTTTTCCGTAAGAATCGAAAATTTCTGCGCTTATGCTTGTTTCGCGGCCTACTGCAAACTTTGTCTTTTCGGCCGTGAGCTTAACCTCCGAAAGTCTCGAAGCATCGAGGACTGTGATCGGGATTATCTGCGGCTCGATTTCCTCGCCGCGAATCTTACCCGAAACCGTGATGCTTGTCTCACCCTTTATCTCTGCGGATATCGGGATTCTTATCTCGTCGGAATAACCCTTTTCGTTCTTTGTTACCTTTTCGGTATCTATAACGATATTCGCATTGCCTGCCGTTACTGTTATCTCATCGTCAGCGTCGCTTCCCTCTACAATGCCGATGCCGCCGTCGCCGTCGACACCGAAGCTGTAGATTGAGCCGTCTGACATTCTTGTGCGGAGAGTTATAACTCCCTCTTCCGCCGCAATAAACTCATCGTTTGAAATTTCGAACTTATCGAAAACAGGAAGTGCATCCACATCTTCAAGTCTTGTAAACTGAAGCTTTGCAAGGAAGAGACGTGACTGCATCGCAAGACCGTCATAACCCTTGATTGCGCGCCATGAAATTTCGTGGCTTCCCTTTGTGAGGTAAACCGTATTAAGGCTCTTGAACTCGCCGCTTACCGTAAGGACTTTGGTGTAGCTTGCGCCTTCCTTGTATGTATCGTAGTCGCCGAGATAGTCCTTGCCGTCAGCATAGATTGCATAAGCCGTACCTACGTCGGAGCGACCACCCTGGAAGTTTACTGCATAATATCCGCTCTGCGGAATTTCAACCTTGATTGTAAAGATGTTCATGCCCGAAGTGCCAGTCGGCCAGCAATCGCGGTCATACTTGTTACCGACGTTGACTTCAACGCATCTTACGCCGTCGCCGAGGTTCTTAACCGTTCTTGTTCCCGTGATTTTGCCCGGAACAAGCTCGTATCCCGGAGTGGATGTAAGCTGCCATACACCGTCAACCTTTTCGCAGATTGATTCGCCAAAGTTGATGAGAACAGTCTTCGGAGCTTCGGAAACTTTTATCTCAAAGCCTTCCGATGCAACCGTCTCGTTCTTCTCGTTCAAAGCCGAAACCGTGATGATTGCCGTTCCCTCTGAAAGAGCCGTTATCGTCTTTGCCTCTCCGTTGACCGAAACAATTTCCGAAGCGGAGGATTCAAAAGAAAGCTCGTAATCTGCATTTTCAAACGGAGCAAGACCGTCGCTCATAAGAAGCTTTGCATCGATACTTACCGTATCTCCGACATAAATCTCGCTGTATGCCGAAACCAGCTCAACCTTTGAAAGATAGGGTGCCTCACCTATCGTGAGAGTTATGCTCTTCTCTATCGCTCCCTCTTCGCTGTCAATCGGGTTTTCGGGAGTAACGACAGCCTTTACGGTTACGCTGCCTTCCGAAAGTGCCTTTATACTTGCGGAATCTGCCGACTTTGTGAGCTCGACCTTTTCTGCTTCAGAAGGGTTCTCTATCTTGAAATCAACAGTATATCCAGCTGTGTATGCACCGCCGTAAGAGTTCTTGACATCACTTACGGTTACCTTTGTTTCGCGGCCTGCCGCGAGGCTCTCGCTTTCAGCCGAAATCGCAAAGTCCGAAAGGCGCGGAGGCTCGCCGTCTCTGAAGACCGTAACCTCTACGGGGACGATCGGATAACCGTCAACCATCGCCGTGACGGTTGCGATGCCGTAGCCTTCCGCCTTTATTGTTGTACCGTCAATTGAAATAACATTCTCATCGGAGCTTACGTAAGTAACAGAAGATGCAGTATAAGCATTTCTCGCATCCGACTTATAAATTGCACTTGTTGATGCGGTTGCAGTCTCTCCGACTTCCTCAAAATTCGTTTTGGAAAGAATTGTTGTACCCATCGGAGCGTAAGTATTTGCGCTTCCGTTCTTGAGCTCTACCGAAGTAAAGACTATCGCATTGTTGATTACTCCGTTTGTGCCGTTTTCAATATTCTTGAATACTACAAGGTACTTGCCCGCTGTCGGGAAGTTTACGTTCTTCTCTATATCCGTATTGGAGGTAGACGGCGCAGTATAGTCTGCCGTATCGCAGTTAATCGAGCCGAAGACCTTGTCTGCACCCTCAAGAGCTTCCGTGGTCTTATTCCACGAAACGGTTGAAAGATGCTCCGTAACCTGTGCCGCAGTGTAGCTTGCAGGGAGAATTACGTATGCAAAGCGGCAGCCCTTCGGAGCTGACTTTTGAGCATATGAAACGAGCTCGACGTTATATGTACCTGCAACGGGAACGTTTATCTCAAGCGCCGTCCACTCACCCTGTGCCGCGCGAAGCTCAAAGAAGCTTCCATTCGTTTGAGACGAAGCCCCCACGGAAGTTCCCTGTACATCTGCCCAGCGCCAGAAACCTCCCGTCTTTGCATAGTCGGTAAAAGTATTGAGTTTTACGCGGGTTGCATCAGTAGTACCGTAATACAGAGCCGTGACATTGTTATAGTATGCACCTCCGCCCTGAATAGCATAACGCAGCTTTTTGTTTGCATTCGTAACTGCCGCAGATGCCGCGAACGTCGGCAGAAGTGAAATAAGCATCACCGTTGCCAGCAGTATTGAAATAAGTCTCCTTGTTTTTTTCATATTAAACTCTCCTTATTCAACCAACTATTTTAAGAAACACATTCCTACATTCCGAAGCCTTCGAAAGGCACGGATCTGCTTCTTGTGTTTATAATTTAACACAGGCGGGCGGAACGCCCGCCTGTGTCTTTGTGTTCTACTTAGAGTATACCACCTTTACAGCTCCCTGTAAATCTCTGTAAATTACATAACCCTTTGCAACCGTGAGGTCATCATCTGCGCTTACAGTGAAGAAACCACGTGTATCAGTCTTCTGCGAAACTGCCTTTGCAAAGCAAGAATCAACCGAAATACTTGCACGATCACCGAAGATTATACCTACTTCAAGCCTTGTGCATCCTTCAGGGATTTCGTACTCGAGCATATAACCATCCTCGAACTTGTCAAGAACTGCTACCGGTTCTGCCTCAACCGCACCGTTGTTTACAGATGTGATAGAAGCATTGTTCTGCCATGCATAGAATGTGTATGACTTATTATAGCTTACAATCTTATCGCCGCGCTTCCAGTAACTGAAGCTTGCGTTATGACTTGTCACAGTCTCTGCTTCGCCGTATGACATATCGCCAACAGGTGAACCATCAACCGTGATTCCGCTTACCGGGACTTCACCGTCAAAGAGAGCAACAACTTCTGTATCTTTCTCGATTACATATGCGTCCTCTGCTTCCTTATCCTCGCCGAGGAACCAACCGAGGAACTCGGTGTAACCGAAGAGACTCGGATTTTCTGGCTTGATATCACCGAAGATTTCGCCCTTATCTACAACGAGAGAAGAAACGAGCTCGCGGTTTTCCTTGTAGAAAGTTACGGTTGCTTTCGTCTCTGCGGGGATTTCTTCGTAAACTGCAAGGAGAGCCTTGTTTGTATACATATTGAAAGTGTACTCTGCATCAAAAGAAGCGATGCCTGCAGTGCCGAGCCAATGCTTGAAGCGGTAGTTGCCTGCAGTTTCGGGAGCAGAAACAGTAACCGTCTTTCCGCGCGATACAGAAGAAATCATTCCTCCTTCGATTGCAGGTGATGAACCGATTGTGACTTCGATATCTGAATTTGAGAGCACTTCATTATCTTTTGAAGCTACGTAAAGAGAAACAGATGACGGAGCATCGGCATACTTCTCTACCGAAACCTCAACGCCCGGGAGAGGATATCCGTCAACCACTGCATAGACCTCGGCAGTACCTTCGCCGACAGCCGTGACGGTTGTGCCGGAAACTGTTACCACGTCTTCGTCAGAGCTTTCATAAGAAACAGATGAAGAAGTATAGACCTTTCCTGTTTTAATATTTGACTCATAAAGATCGCTTACAGACACTGTTGCAGTTTCGTTTGCCAGCATTTCTGTATCAGAAAGCTTTGTATAACCAAACGGAAGATATTTGTTTGCGTTTCCGTTCTTAAGCTCGAGCGAAGTGAGCACAATCGCATTATTCAGCGAAGAGTTTGTTCCGGCTTCGATATTCTTCAAAACAAGGAGATATTCTCCCGCTTCAGGAATATTAACAGCAAATGTCGGAGCATTTGAGGCATTTTCACCATCATAATCTGATAAATCGCAGTTTATCTGACCGAAAACCTTATCAGCACCGTTGAGAGTTCCTGTTTTACTGTCGGTTGCAGTCCATGTTACTGTGGAGAGATACTCTGTTATCTCTGCCTCAGTCATGCTTGCCGGAAGGATTGTGTATGCAAAGCGGCAACCCTTCGGAGAACTTTTACCAACGTGGGAAGTGAGCGTAGCCGTATAGTCGCCTTCTGCCGGAACGTTTATTGCAAGAGCCGTCCAGCCGCCCTGCTGTGCCTGAAGTTCGAAGAAGCTTCCGTTTGTCTGCGCAGCATTTGCGATACTTGTATTCTGGACGTCAGCCCAGCGCCAGACACCGTTTGTAGCAGAATAATCTGTAAATGTGTTGAGTTTTTTTCTTGTGGCAGCTGCTGTTCCAAAATAAGTCGCTGCAATGTTTGTACCGTAAGCACCGTCTGACTGGATCGAGTATTTTAAGTATACGTCTTTATTCGGTGCTGTAACTACAGGAAGATTTACCGAAACCTCAACGCCGGTAATCGGATAACCGTCAACCACTGCATAGACCTCCGCAGTACCGTTTCCAACAGGCGTGACAGTTGTTTCGGATACCTTTACAACAGCTTCATTTGAGCTTACGTATGTAACATCATTTGATGCTGGGTATGCACCTCTTGCATTTGACTTATAAAGCGCGCTTACGGAAGCTGTTGCAGTTTCGTTCGCTGCCGTAAACTTTGTCTGTGTGAGATTTGTTGCTCCCATTGGAGGATGAACACCTGCACTAGATGTGCCCGTTCCGTTCTTGATCTCCAACTGTTTTAAGATAATTGCATTATTCTTTACGTTGTTTGTTCCCGCCTCAATATTCTTCATAACAACAAGATACTTACCTGCCGTCGGGAAATTCACCTCGTTTTCCGTATCCGTAACATTTTCAGAAGCGGCATAGTCTGCTGTATCACAGTTCACCTGACCGAAAACCTTATCTGCACCGTTAAGAGTTTCCGTTGAAGCGTCCCATGTAACGCTTGAAAGATGCTCTGTTATCTCGTCAGCGGTTTTATCTGCCGGGAGAATTGTGTACGCAAAGCGGCATCCCTTTTTAGCGGTCACATCAGCACGTGTTGTGAACACAACATCATAGCTACCGGCAACAGGAACAAATATTTCAAGTGCCGTCCACTCTCCCTGCGCCGCCTGCAATTCAAAAGAACCATAGCTTGTCATACTTGCAGCACCAATGCTGGTTCCCTGAACATCTGCCCAGCGCCAGAAGCCTGCAGACTTTGTGTAGTCCGTGAATGTATCAAGCTTCAACTGTGTAGCCGTAGACTGTCCGAAATAGCTTGCACATACCTTATTGTAATATGATGTGGAGGTTGATCCCTGAATTACATAATTCAGATACACTTTCGCATTGGAGTTTGCTGCGCTTGCGATTGATGCAGGCAAAAATGCGCATACCATGCAAAGCACGAGTAAAACCGAAAGAAACTTTTTAAACATTTTTCTCTCTCCATTCTTTTGGCGGGTTTTCCCGCCACCTAAAAGTATTAAGAAAATCTTAACCAATCACAGTATAGCATAAAATTAACACAAGTAAAATGTTAATATTTTGAAAATGCATTGCAAATCTTTTGAACATATGCTATAATACGTACGAGGTGAGAATTATGGACTACGAGAATTCGTATAAAACCGGCATATTCGATATCGCACATTCCCTTACAGAACAGCCAGATCCCGCGTCATTCACTCTGCATACGCACCCTAACTGCGAGGTCTATTTTTTTCTCTCGGGAAACGGCACATTCCATATCGAAGGAACAGACTATCCTCTTAAGCCGGGCAACATCCTCATTATGAACAACACGGAATCCCACTACATCGAAATTGACCCAGGTCATCCTTACGAACGTCTCGCGGTCCATTTTGACAAGACCTTCATTCGTAACATCGACATAAACGGAGACCTTCTCAGTTTTATCGAAAACCGTTCCCCCGGCCAGAACAACCTCATTGAAAAAGAAAACTTTGACACGAAGCTCCACCAGAGCCTGATAAACAATATTTTGGCCGGCCTTAAGTCTGACAAAACGCAGACAATAACGAGCTTTGTTGCACTTCTCACTGAACTAAAAAAGGCGTCTCTCAAAAATATGGTGAGCAAGACAGAATCTACCCCAACCCTTGTAAACCAGATTATCAAATACATTCTCGCAAACATTGAAAACGACATTACGCTTGACTCCATCTGCGAAGAGTTTTACATCTGCAAATCGCAGCTTTGTATTCTCTTCAAAAAGACCATGGGAACAACCGTATGGAACTTCATCACCCTCAAGCGGCTGACTCTTGCACGCGAAATGCTTGAGGACGGCTATACCCCGACAGAAACTTATTCAAAGTGTGGTTTTGGAGACTATTCAAGCTTCTATCGCGCATACAAAAAGCACTTCGGCACATCCCCAAAAAGAAAAGCTTAAAAAAGCTGTTTGAAACTCTTGTTTCAAACAGCTTTTTAATATCAGTATTTTTTCCATGTCTGCGGAAGAAGCAGTATCATAAACGGGAAAAGCTCAAGACGTCCGCAAATCATATTTATCGTAAAAACAATCTTTGACAATGCAGAAAAACCTGCAAAATTGCCCGCAGGACCTACCGCAGAAAGTCCCGGACCAATGTTATTCAGCGTTGCCGCAATTGCGGTAAAGTTTGTTTCGAAATCGAAATTATCAATCGAAATTATCAACATCGAAACTGCAAATATGAGCAAATAGCAAACCAGATAGGCACCAACACGCGCCGTCGTTTCCTCATCGACACGTTTGTCATTCACCCTTATCGTCTTTACGCTTCGCGGATGAATGAGCACCGCAAACTCTCGTTTCAAATTCTTAAACATAATAAGAATTCTCGTAACTTTTATTCCGCCGCCCGTAGATCCTGCACACGCACCTATAAACATAAGGAGCACAAGAATAGTCTTTGAAAGCTCCGGCCACAGATTGAAATCTACCGTAGAAAATCCCGCTGTCGAAATTATCGACAGAACAGCAAACGATGAATGCTGCAAAGCCTCGCCTATGCTTTCAAAAAGGCTGAAATTATTGAGCGTTATAACGAGAATCGCCGATACTACTATGAGAACGAAAGTTCTGAGTTCTTCATTTTTGAAAACAGGTTTAATCTTCCTCGCAATAAGAAGGAAGTAAATATTGAAGTTAACAGAAAACAGGAATAAGAAAACGGTTATAATCACCTGTATGTACGTACTGTATTCCGCAACACTTGTGTTTTTTATTCCAAATCCACCCGTGCCCGCAGTTCCGAAAGCTATAGTAACTGCATCAAAAAATGGCATATCGCCAAGAAGCATGAGCACTGTCTGGAGAACCGTCAGACCAATGTAGATTCCATAAAGAGTCATGGCAGTAACATTTGCCTTTGGTGCAATCTTCTCTATCTTCGGTCCTGCTGACTCGGCGCGGATGAGCTGCATATTGTTTCCGCCGGCAAGCGGAGCTATCATCATAACGAACATAAGCACACCCATGCCGCCTATCCAGTGCGTAAAACTGCGCCAGAAGAGCATACAGCGACTCAACACTTCAACGTCAGTAAGTATGGTTGCGCCCGTTGTGGTAAATCCCGATGCCGTCTCGAAAATGCAATCGATAAAATTCGGAATCTCCTTTGAAATAAAGAAAGGAAGACCTGATATAATACTTATAAACACCCACGCAAAAGCTACCGTTACAAGACCTTCACGAGAATATACGGATTTGCTTTTTGTCTTAAGACTTATAAGCGGTGCGGCTATCGCAAGGCACAGCGCTATCGCAGGCAAAAAAGCAAGTCCCGACTGTTCCTTGTAAACCGCCGCAACAATGAGTGGCAGAAGCATCGCCCCTGCAATAAACAACAGGATGTAGCCGTTTAATTTCAAAACTACTTTTATGTTCATTTACTTCTCCGTTTCATCAGCAAGGATTTCTTCAAGATTAGTTATTCCCTTATAGGTCGTAACAACTATAACGGTATCTCCGACCTTTATCATATCATTACCGCGAGGAGTAAACGTCTTTCCGTCTCGGGTTATGCAAGCAACCAGGGTCTCTTTTCTTATATTCATTTCAGCAAAGGTAACCCCGACAGCCTCTGTTGCCTGACGCACACGGAATTCAAGCGCCTCAACGCGGTTATCTACGATTCTGTGGAGAGATTCCATCTTTGACTCCCACGAATTCTTCATTCCTCGGACATATCGAAGAATATAGTCTGACGTGATATGCTTCGGATAAACAATGCTTCCTATTGTTAAATCTTTCAGAACATTATCGAAATCGAAATGCTTGATTTTTGTTATTATCTTCGCATCCGGAGCCTGCTTATGAGCATACATGGAAATAAGAACATTCTGCTCATCAACGCCCGTAAGACTCAGGACAGCATCAGCATTTTCAATACTTTCCTCATGAAGAAGAATGTTGTTCGTTCCGTCTCCGTGGATAATTACCGCTTCAGGAAGAAGCTCTGAAAGCTCAACACAACGTTCTTTGTCAATCTCTACAATCTTCACGCGGAAGCCTGAATCTATAAGTATCCTTGAAAG
>JAZQSI010000030.1:0-3486 GCA_045629985.1 Eubacteriales bacterium | reverse complement strand
GCATCCTCTCCTTGAATTTCTCAAGGTCGTAGGGGCCTTTGTCTCCGTCCATGGATTTCAGAATATCCTGCCAGTCGCAGTCGTAGATGTTCGATGCGCTCTCGTGGAGCTGGAAACCGAGAAACTTGTCCCCGAGAATCTCCGCATATTCGTGGATGAGGGCGCGGTCAAGCTCGTACTTGTGATATGTACATCCGCCTGCAATTCTGTCAACATAAAACGGATATCCGTTCTCTTTTATAAGCGAGTGAAGGTTTCCGCCCTTTCTCGCAATACTGTTAAACTTAAGCTCCTCGGGCATCGAGAATATATGCTGAATTTTAAAGCCCGAATCCTCATTTATGAGGTTGTTTTTCTCAAGGCCCTTTATGTGCCAATCATTGTAAACGTGGAAAAACTTCATATTTCTTCTCCTCTCAAAGTCGGTGAAATTATATTTATTCAATCACCGAAGCAATTACACGGACATTATACACTTTTCCACATTATATTGCAATATAAAATTGTGTATTTTTTATATCTTTTTACGTGCAAAAAACATGATCTCCTATCGTGCGGATAACAGGACGCGAACGTATCCACGCATTGGTCGCAGTTCTCGGATTGTAGTAATAAATCGCATCACCTATCGGGTTTGCTCCCGAGAGAACCTCGCGCGCGGCTCGGCGCGACTCCTCCGAAATCGGCTCGTGGAACTGACCATCAGAAAGTGCAGAAAATGCTCCGTTCTGATATATCACTCCTGCAATCGTGTTTGGAAACGACGGATGCGCAACTCTGTTCATAATAACCGCCCCCACGGCAAGCTGACCAATATACGGCTCTCCGCGCGCCTCTGCTGAAATTATACGCGAAAGCAAATAAAGGTCATTGTCATACGAATCCTCTGCCGCGCTTTCCTCAAGCCCCATGGCTTCGAGAGTACGACTTCCGACTATTCCGTCTGCAGTAAGGCCGTAGTTTTCCTGATACCTTTTAACTGCGTTCTCTGTCGCCGCGCCAAATATACCGTCAATCTCACCAAGGTACAGACCCTCATTCTGCAGAACGGTCTGTATCTCGGAGACAGTCCTTCCGCGAGAACCGCGTCTGTAAATTCCTGCCGCGCACACAGCAACAATAAGAAAAACAATAACAACCGCGAAAATTATACCGCGTCTTCTCATATTACCACCGCCATATTTTAAGTAGTGTTCTCATTATTTCCAAAAATTTGTTTTTTAATACAAAACACTTTTGCGCGCCTTGACATAAAAGACCTTTAAATGTAAAATAATATATAGAGTTAAATTGAAAGGACGCGTTTTTATCATGAGCGAATCTTGTTCACACGATTGTTCGTCGTGTTCTAAAAAGTGCGGAGACAGAAGTGAGCCGAGCTCATTTCTCGCACCTGCAAACCCATTTTCAAATGTAAAAAAAGTTATCGGCGTTGTAAGCGGTAAGGGCGGCGTCGGAAAAAGCCTTGTTACCTCGCTTCTCGCGGTAACTGCAAACCGACGCGGCGGTATATCCGCAGTTCTTGATGCAGATATCACAGGCCCGTCTATTCCAAAGGTCTTTGGTGTTGAGGGCAGAATTACGAGCGACGATAACGGAATGTATCCTGCTGAAACTCCGAAGGGAACAAAGCTTATGTCGATAAACCTTCTCCTTGAGAATGTTACCGACCCCGTTGTCTGGAGAGGTCCTGTCATCGCAAATGCAGTAAAGCAGTTCTGGACGGACGTCTGCTGGGGTGATGTTGACTATATGTTCGTCGATATGCCTCCCGGAACCGGCGATGTTCCGCTTACCGTCTTCCAGTCTCTTCCCGTTGACGGTATCGTTATCGTAACAAGCCCGCAGGAGCTCGTTTCGATGATTGTCGGCAAAGCTGTCAAGATGGCTGGCATGCTCAATATCCCGATTATCGGTATTGTCGAGAATATGTCATACTTTGAGTGTGATAAGTGTGGCGAACGTCACTACATTTTCGGCAAGAGTGACGTTGAAAACCTCGGCATCGACACTGTTGCACGTATCCCGATTACTCCGAAACTTGCAGAAGCTTGCGATAACGGAAAAATCGAGGATTTTGAAGCTGAATGGCTTGATGAAATAATGGACAAAATTGAAAAAATATAAAAGGAGAAAATGTTATGAAATTTTTTGTTTGCGCACATTGCAAGAAGATTGTCACAGAGATGCATGAGACGAAAGTTCCGCTTATGTGCTGCGGAGAAAAGATGAGCGAGCTCATCCCCGGTACAACCGATGCAGCTGTTGAGAAACACGTTCCTGTTGTTGAGGTAAAGGATAGCACAGTTCACGTTGCGGTCGGCGAGGTTAGCCACCCCATGACAGACGAACATTACATCGAGTGGATTGTCCTTGAGACAAACCTCGGCTTCCACGTAAGAAAGCTCACACCTGCAGATGCTCCGAAGGCATGCTTCAACCTCTGCAAGTGCAACCCCGAAAAGCCCGAGGAAGTCGTTGCGGTTTATGAGTTCTGCAACCTCCACGGTCTCTGGAAGGCATAAGGGAAAACAAAAAAGAAGTGGTCGTGTGACCACTTCTTTTTTTATTTACTTTCGCTCTGTCGCGCTTTCATCTTTTTCCAGCAGAAATAGTTGTAAAGGTCGTTTGCGAGAAACGTTACGAAGCATACGACCACGGAAACATAGCGGACGTCCTTGATGCTTGCAAGCACCCACAAAACTATCAGCACAACGTCGTTTGTAGCGTACGCAAGCGCAAAAGACGGGCTTCTTCTGAATATGAGATACGCGGCAAGAAAGCTCGTCAGTACGGACAGTGTGCTCGGGATGAGGTTTGCCGTTCCGAAATATTTAAGGATAAAGTAAAACGCAACCGTCACAAAGCCCGACAGTATCCACATGAACACGCACTCGCCTCGGCTTAAACTGTTGACCTTAACCTCCGCGCGGTTACCCTCGTAAGGATTCCGAATCCACGATATAAACGCAAACACCGCCATTGGAAGCGACATTCCGAGATATGTAATCATCTCACCGTAATATGCAAAGGTGTAGGAAATAAATCCGTACAGTATGCAGAACACCACCATGAGAAGGTTTCCGAAAGCGTTTCCACGGGCTGTGAATATAAGCGCGGTTACGCCGAGGAGTGAGGCAATCAGCGTGAGATATTCTCCCTTATTGAAAATAATATAAGATAGAATAATGAGCGTCACCGATGAGATCCACAAAATTATATCAGATTTTGTAAAATAGAATTTCAGTTTATTCGCCACGTATATTGTGACCTCCAATATGCATAAGAATCAGCTCTTTCCATTCTTCAACCAGCCGCGCGACAGACCATGCGGCATTTGCAGGGGATGTGGACGGCAGACATACCGCCTCTCTCCCTGTCTGAGCTTTTGTGTATTTTTTATAGTATTTTTCTGCAGTTTTTCCGTTAACAAAAATCTGCCTGATATCTGCTTCTTCCAAAATTTTTGAAATGTCGTTTACTTTT
>JAZQSI010000029.1:0-3788 GCA_045629985.1 Eubacteriales bacterium | reverse complement strand
ACAATCGCTCCGTTTGTCGGAGGCGTAGAGCAGACAGCTATGGCTGTGACAAAGACAGTTACTGTTACAGACCCGACAAACATCAAGTTTGACTTTACCAAATTTGCAACTTTGTTCGTTAACGGCAAGAATCAAACCACGAAACCACTTGGATATCGGTCTGCAGTTACAAGCACCCCGCTCCTTACAAACTTCTCTGTTGACACAGCAGGCGGAGTTACTCCTATTTGGGAGCCGGCCGTCGGTGTCCGTTTCAGATCAACCGGTGCTAATTGGAGTTCGACTGACACAAAAAATGACAAAGCAGTTTTCAACATCGAAGTAGCTAAGGGCAAAGCCGGATGGTATTCTCCGTACGTTGCCTATACTGCTGACGCAGAACCTTCAGCTGGTCAGACCGCTGTAACACCATACTTCTCTTTCTATATGATAGCACCGAGCGGTAAGGTTACATTCCTCGGCGACGGAAGAGGCAAAGTCACGCTCAACCCGGTTTACCTCGAAGAGGGCACAAACAAAATCGTACTTGCAGGTATAAGCGGTAGTATGAATTTCTCTGCGTATATCAACCAGCTTGAATTCAACAAGCTCAATGCAGAGCCGACATATTCCGCTCCGGCAATTGCTGACCTTCCGGAAACAGTCGCAATTAATGAGACCGTTTCTGCTACTGCTTCAATAACTGCAAATGATGCTCTTTATCAGCTTGAAGAAGTTGGTATGAACAAAACTACCTTCTTCAAGAAGGCAGAAAGAGATACTTATATCAAGGTTACTTCTTCTGTTGACGGTATCGTAGAGGTTGTTGGTCCTGCAGTTTCAGGCACAGACAAGAAAAAAACAGCTACATTCTCAGTAACAGGCCTCAAGCCAGGAACAACTGAACTTACTTTCACACCTGTTATTGCAGGTTCAGAAAAGACAGAGCTTGTAACAAAAAAGACTGTCAAGGTAAAGGCATGGGATCTCAAGTATGATTTCTCAAACGTTCTTACTGCCGAAAATATTCCTGTTGACGCAGAACATCGTGCGTTGGATGGTAATGGAAATCCCAGAACGGACTTGTCCCTCGATTTTTCAGTGGTTCCTAATTTAAAAAACTTTATGCCTGAAGGCATTGCTCTTTCGAGCATCAACATTCCGGACCGCTTGATGCGTTGGAATACCGGTGGACTCCGTTTCTGCAACCACGGCTACACATGGACAACCGCGGGTGCAAACTCAACACTTGCACTTGATATCAAACTCGGAGCAGATAACGCAGGTTGGTATCGCCCGTCAGTTGTACAGACACAGGCTGGCGAATGGACAAACAAACAGAAATTCTATGCATATATGCTTCTTGAAGACGGAAGTGTAAAATACCTCGGCAATCTTGTTTCTCCGGGTGAACGTCTCAACGCGGTTTATCTCCCGGCGGGAACACACACTCTCGCTCTCGTCTGCTATGAAAAGAATTCAGCTAATGATCCAACAACTTATGTCAAGGAAATCAACCTCTTCAGATACGAAAATGCTCCGACTGTGAAGGAGTTTAAAGTTACAATCCCGAACGCTATTCCGCTTAACGGCAGAGACACAATTTCGATGGAATCTCTCACAATGAGCGACGATGTCTCATATGACTTCGCAAAATATGCTATAAAGGCAGACGGAACAAGCGCAGGATTAAATACAACTGACACAGAGAACTATATGCTCGTTGAGTCTTCAGACCCGTCAGTTGCAAGAGTTGTTAGAATAGACTCAAAAGAGTGGAGAATCGTAGCTGAAAGCGAAGGTTCCACAACTGTAACAGTAACTCCTGTTGTCAACGGTGTTGCACAGGACGGATTCAAGAAGACAGAGACAGTTTCTGTAACATATCCGAACTCGGCAATCACCGGAAATAATGTAACTATAGGACTTACAGCTGTTGTTGACGGTGTTGTTAATGACGCGGCAAAGGCTCTTCTTGCTGAGAGCGCTGTAGTGGCAGGCAACGTAAATTCCGTAAAGGTTGGAGATACGGTATCTCTCAAGGCTGCAGATGATGAAGCAAACGGTCTTAAGTTCCTCTACTGGTACAACGGAAATTCAAAGAGAATCCTCTCTGATGAGAAGGAATATAGCTTCATTGCAGGAACAAACACACCTGTATTTGCAAGGTATGCAAATACGAACGCACTTCTCGAAGAGTACTTCACTGCAGCAGGTCAGCTCACTGAAGGAAATTCAGAAGACTTTGAACTCAAAGTTGACCGTTCCTACTACAAGCTTTACAAAGAAAAGACAGCGGCTCCGGTAGCAGCAACAACAGTAAATGATGCAACAGCTGTGTACTGGACAAAGGAAGGTAAGATAGTAAGCTACAACACAAGCTACACCTTCATACCGTGGGGCAATGCAACAGAAGCT
Source organism: Eubacteriales bacterium (assembly GCA_045629985.1). Taxonomy (GTDB): domain Bacteria; phylum Bacillota; class Clostridia; order Oscillospirales; family JAAYXM01; genus SIG480. Next base: position 1,391 of record JAZQSI010000029.1, on the reverse strand, counting down.
GTTCCGGTAAAAGAAGGCGTGAAGTCTGATGTTCCGGCAGTAGTTCTCTTCACAAGCGGCAACAGCTATATGCTCGAGCGCGTAAACATCGATGCAGAAGATGTTATTGAGCAGGGTATCCTCTTCGGAGGCAGCAAAACAATCGGCAGTTGTTTGTATAAGGCTGTAGCTCGTGACAATACAAATCAGTTCACAGCAACAGGCGACGGAGAGGCACGCGCATATGTCATCTACCGTGACGGCGCAACAATCCGCGTTGCATACTCTGACTAATCCTTAAATTAAAAGAGCTATGGCTCATGCCATAGCTCTTTTTGTATAACGAAAACCACGCGCGCTCAAAGCCTGCCGACTTCCGAGGTAGTGATCCCACAGGGGAATGTCGCCGCAGCGAGAGGTGGAATCGTAGGGAATGCATTTATGCATTCCGAAACGGAACGGATGAATCCATTCCCTACACATCATCAGTCTCGCAAAGCTCGACAGCTTCCCCTTGAGGGGAAGCCTGCGGAAAATCAACCCATTTATGGGTAGAAAGAATACAAAATACCCCAAAATAACTAAATTATTCGAGACAAGCCGCATATTTTATGGTACAATATATTCATATATATTGTCTGATGATTTAACGCAGAAATGCTTTCAGACGATGCTTTCAATACGTGAAAGTTATATAGGGAGGAAGAAATATGAAAAGGATTTTATCGGCGATTCTCACGCTTGCTATCTTGCTGCCGCTTTGCCCTGCTGTTTTTGTGACAGCAAGTGCGGCGACCACGGGAAAAACGGGCAGAACGCTCTATACCGACGAAATGGTCGCGGCGGCTCGTGAGAACATCGAAAAGTATTCATGGGCAAAGACAGAGCGCGACAATGTTGTCGCCGCGGCGGACAAGTATATTGCGCTCGGTGCAGAGTATATCTGGAACAACATCCCCGGTCAGGGAATCCCGCGCGCATACGCGGTAGCGTTTGAAAGGGGACACCCAATCCGTGACCCGTATGAGTTTCATTGCCGCTACTGCAACACAGACCTTCTTGAAGACCACGGAAACTACCCGTGGACAGTTGATGCTATCAACAATCCGTGGAAGATAAAATGCCCCGAGTGTAATAAGGTTTTCCCTTCAAACGACTTTGCAAAGTTCTATGAGCTCGGCAGAACAAAAGAGAATAAAGGCCTCTTCGACCGCAAAACCGCGCTCGAAGCTCACCGCGCAATGCTCATTGAAAAGAACCTTCTCCCTGCAGATGCGCGCGCTATGACAAGCCCGGGGGAGGACCTCTCCGCTTCGTGGTATAAGTACTACGGCTACGGCGTTGCGGGCGGTTATCTCCACAACGACTTATATCCCGAAGTCGGAACCGCAGGTTGCTCCGTAAAGTTCACT
>JAZQSI010000028.1:0-9370 GCA_045629985.1 Eubacteriales bacterium | reverse complement strand
ACCGGCTTTTTCGCCTGCTTCTAAAACATATCCGACAAATGGGATCGTTCCGATGTTCGGCGCAAACATATATCCGTTGGAAAAACCGTTAATTTCTGCATCAATGCCCATGAGCGGACCTTCTTCAACGGGCGTTACGCTGCCCATAAACTGAATCGCAGGCGAGGAGAGGCAAGCGTTTGCGATTTGTTCAGGTGTGTTTTTTGAGTTTTCACGGAAAACAGACAGAAGGGTCTGTCCGAGAGTTGTGTTTTCCGGTGTTTCTGTTGGCTTGTCATCCTTGCCGCACGCAGCAAAAGAAGAAATAAGCGCAAAAATAAGTGCAAATATAAAAAACTTTTTCATACAAAATCCTCCTTTTGGTTATATGTTCCCCAAAAATCGCAAAATAATTATGTTATTAAAAAAGTTACATTTCGTTTAATTGACAGCATAGGAAAGAATTGATAAAATATAATATATAATGGTAATTTTGTGGAAAATCGAGGTAAGATAAATGATAAGAAAATTACTGCGGTCGGTAAGAGAATTTAAAACCCCTGCTATAATAACGTTTCTGTTTATGGTAGGAGAAGCTATAATCGAGTGCATAATTCCGTTTATTACGGCAAATCTCATGAATCAGATAAAAGAGGGTATAGAGCTAACAAAGCTTATGACAACGGGAGGAATCCTTGTTGCTCTGGCGATAGTGTCGCTCTCTTTTGGAGGTGCGGCGGGATATACGAGTGCAAAGGCATCATCCGGCTTTTCGAGAAACCTCAGAAATGACTTGTTCGATAAAATCCAGACTTTTTCGTTTGATAATGTCGACCGTTTTTCTTCTTCATCGCTCGTAACGCGTCTTACGACTGATGTTGTCAATGTGCAGATGTCGTTTATGATGCTTATCAGAACTGCCATCCGTTCTCCGCTTATGTTTATCTTCTCCATAGTAATGGCGTATATTATGGGGGGAAAGCTTGCTATGGTTTTTGTTATCGCCGTTCCGATTATTGTTGTAGGCCTCTATATTGTAAGCCGTAAGGCGATGCCTGCGTTTAAGCGCGTGTTTAAAAAGTACGACAAGCTTAATGAGTCCATTGAAGAAAACGTCCGCGGTATGCGCGTTGTAAAAGGTTTTGCAAAAGAAGAATTCGAAAAAGAAAAGTTTGCAAAGGCTGCAGGCGATATAAGAGATGACTTTACAAAAGCCGAGAGAATCGTTGCATTCAACCAGCCTATAATGCAGGTCTGCCTCTATATCATAATGGTCTTTTCTCTCTCTTTCGGTTCATATATGGTTATCTCAAGTCAGGGACTCGACCTTGACGTCGGACACATTTCCGCAATCCTGACTTACGGAATGCAGGTTCTTATGTCGCTTATGATGCTCTCGATGATATATGTAATGATTACGATTTCTGTTGAATCTATGAAGAGAATAACTGAGATATTGGATGAAGAGCCGACAATAGTAAACCCCGAAAATCCTGTTTTTGAGGTGAAAGACGGGTCAATCGAATTTAGCGGAGTAGATTTTAAATATTTTGCAGAATCTGAAAAGTATGCGCTTGAGGGCGTCAACTTAAAGATTGAGTCAGGTATGACGGTCGGTGTAATCGGCGGTACAGGCTCAAGTAAGACGACACTCGTCCAGCTTATTCCGCGTCTTTATGACGCTACGAACGGCGAGGTTTTGGTCGGCGGTGCTAATGTTCGCGATTACGACCTCAAAACGCTTCGCGACAGCGTTGCAATGGTGCTTCAGAAAAATCAGCTCTTCTCGGGAACTATACGCGAAAACCTCTTGTGGGGAGACGTAAATGCCACTGATGAGGAAATACAGCGCGCGTGTGAGTTTGCGCAGGCAGATGAGTTTATAAAAACTTTCCCAGACAGATACGAGACGTATATCGAGCAGGGCGGAACGAATGTGTCGGGAGGTCAGAAACAACGCCTTTGTATCGCACGAGCACTTCTGAAAGAGCCGAAAGTTCTTATCCTCGACGATTCGACGAGTGCCGTTGACACAAAGACGGATGCGAAGATAAGACGCGCGTTCAAGGAATACATCCCTGAAACCACAAAGATTATAATCGCGCAGAGAATTGCATCGGTCAAAGACTCTGATATCATAATTGTTATGGATCACGGTCGAGTTGTAGCTTTCGGAAACCATTCGGAGCTTCTCTCGAATTGCGAAATCTATAAAGAAATTTACGAAGAGCAGATAGGAGGGGGAGAAGATGAATAAAGAGAAAAACAGTACCCCCAAAATGATGCCACCGAAAAGAAAGATGGATATTTCAACCTTAAAAAGAGTCTTTAGTTTCCTTTTTAAGCAATATCCCGGGCTTCTTGCAATCGTAATTGTCTGTATCATAATTTCTTCGGTGACTGCGGCGATTCCGGCCGTGTTCCAACAGCAGATTCTTTCGGATATCAGCTTGTTCGTAAAAAGCGGAGACTGGGCGGCGGCATCAAAGGTAATCATTCCTAAAGTAATTCTGCTTGTCGTTCTCTATGTAATCTCCCTTTTGTCAATCACTGCATACACACAGCTTATGGCAGTCATAACCCAGGGCTTTCTCGACAAGCTTCGCCGTCGTATGTTTGAAAAAATGCAGAATCTTCCTGTAAAGTATTTTGACACCAATAAACACGGCGATATAATGAGTCGATACACAAATGATATTGACACTCTCCGTCAGCTCGTTTCGCAGTCCTTGCCTACATTTCTCCGTGCAGGAGTAATCATAATTTCGGTCCTTGCTATAATGCTTTATTACAGCGTATGGCTGACTCTCGTTGTAGTGCTCGGCGTATTCCTTATGATGAACATAAGCAAGATTGTCGGTGGCGGATCAGCAAAATTCTTTATGCGCCAGCAGAAAGCGATAGGCAAGACTGAAGCATACATTCAGGAAATGATGAATGGTCAGAAGGTCGTAAAGGTCTTTAATCGTGAGGAAGCGGCAGGTAAGGAGTTCAAGAAAGTCAACGAAGAACTCTTCCGCGACAGTATGAAGGCTCACGCGTATGCAAACATCCTCGGTCCGATTATCAACAATGTCGGAAACATTCTCTATGTTGTTATAGCAATCGTGGGAGGACTGTTTCTTACGCTCAAAGTCCCGAATATCGCGGTTTCGAATATATTTATCGGCGGAATAGGTGTCCTCACAATTGACGTCTTACTGCCATTTCTCAATATGACAAAGCAGTTTACGGGAAATGTAAACCAGCTTTCCCAGCAGATTAATTCAATCGTTATGGCGGGTGCAGGTGCGAAGCGCGTGTTTGAGCTGATTGATGCCGAAGAGGAAACGGACGAGGGTTACGTAACGCTTGTCAACGCAAAGGTAGATGAGAATGGAAACGTCACCGAAACTAACGAAAAGACGGGCATCTGGGCATGGCGTCATCCGCATTCTGACGGGACGATAACTTATACACAGCTTCGCGGTGATATTCAGATGACTGATGTTGATTTTTCGTACGTTGAGGGAAAGCAGGTGCTTAAGAATATAAGCGTTTATGCAGAACCGGGACAGAAGGTTGCCTTTGTCGGTGCAACGGGCGCAGGAAAGACGACGATAACCAATCTCTTTAATCGCTTCTACGACATCGAGGACGGCAAAATCAGATATGACGGCATAAATATCAACAAAATCAAAAAACACGATTTAAGGCGCTCTCTCGGCCTTGTTTTGCAGGAGACAAATCTCTTTACGGGAACGATTATGGGAAACATCCGCTACGGAAACCTCTCGGCAACAGATGAGCAAGTCAAAGAGGCGTCAATCCTTGCGGGTGCAGATGACTTTATAACACGTCTGCCGCAAGGCTATGATACACTTGTAACTAATAACGGCGAAAACTTAAGCCAGGGACAGCGCCAGCTTCTCGCAATCGCCCGTGCCGCGGTCTGCGATCCGCCCGTTATGATTCTTGACGAGGCAACGTCTTCTATTGACACGCATACCGAGCAGATAGTTCAGCGCGGTATGGATAAGCTTATGGAGGGAAGAACGGTCTTTGTTATTGCTCACAGACTCTCTACCGTCAAGAATTCAAACGTAATTATGGTTCTTGACAAGGGCGAGATTATCGAGAGAGGAACGCACGATGAACTGGTGGCGAAGAAGGGAACTTACTATCAGCTCTATACGGGTGCGTTTGAGCTTGAATAAGGTGGAGCGGATGAAGTTTAAAGAGCCTGCGGTCAGGATATTTGACATAACCGCGTTTGATGATCCTGCCGAATACGAAAAGGCATATCTCACGATTTGTGCCGAGCGCAGAGAAAGAGTGGACTTATACCGCAAAGCGGAAGATAAAAAAAGAGCTCTTGCGGCAAGTGTTCTCTTGAAGGAGAGCCTATCCTTGCTCGGCGTTTGTGATTTCTCGATTGAGTACGGTAGTCACGGTAAACCGTATCTGAAAGGTCGTGATGACCTTTTCTTCAGCCTTTCCCACAGCGGAAACTACGCTGTCTGCGCTGTATATGACAGGGAAGTAGGAATTGATGTCGAGTCGGTATCAAGCGTGACTGAAAAGCTTATCCGAAAGGTCGCAACAGAAAAAGAATATGAGCTTCTCAAGAGCTTTGACGAAACGGAGAGAAGTGAGCAGTTTGCCCGTCTCTGGACGGCAAAAGAAAGTTATGTGAAGCGTAACGGAAGAGGATTTCTGATACCGCCTACCGAGCTTTCCGTAAATCTTGCAGATGCGCTTTCAATTTCACATAACGGAAAGAATCTCCGCGTTACTTTCAAAGAAATTTCTCTTTCGGGATATAAACTTACAATATGTTATTAAACAAAAAACTCGCAACACATTGTGTTGCGAGTTTTAATTTTATCTGTTCTGAGATTAGAGGGTGAGTGCGCTTTCTTCTTTTCTTGTCCAGCCGCCGTCGCCCATATATGCTGCAGGGAGAGCACGCGGTGTTTCGAAAGTAGATTCCATCTTGTATGTCTCGCCGGACTCTGCACTGCCAATGATACCGTGCATAAGCTCAAATACGTGGAATGCCATTTCCTTGCTTGCACGGTTGGGTCTGCCCTTAATGATGGACCAAGCCATTTCAGCCGCACCAACGCCGCGTGAGTTTTCAGCAAAGCCGTGTGTGAGCGGGAACTCAACTTTGCCGCTGCCTGTCTTCTGGATGTAAACAGGGTTGCCGAACTCGTTCGGGTTACCCATGTAGAGGATACCGTCTGTACCGTAGATTTCGAGGCCATATGTCTCGTCGAGGATGCAGTCGGAGTTCATATGGAGAGTGCCGAGAACACCGTTTGCATACTTCATTGTAGCTGTGATGACGTTTGCATCTTCGAGCTTATAATCCTCGCCATAGTTCGGAGCGCCGACTCGTGTGTTTGTACGGTCAGGATCGTTGATAGCCGTGAAAGCAGAAACTGCTTCAACCGGACCGAGGATAGCTGCGAGAGCTGTGAGGTAGTATCCACCCATATCAAAGCCGATACCGCCGCCGCGCTTGCAGAGGTGTGTAAGGAACTCACCGTAAATGCCGTAGTTACGGCTGATGGAAGCTCTGCAGGAAACAGGCTTACCGATAAGACCTGACTCAACGATGTATTTTGCAGTCTGAACGCTTGCTCCGAGGAATGTGTCAGGAGCAACGCCGAGGTAAAGATTCTTTGCGTTTGCAAGCTCAACAAGCTCCTTGCCCTGCCAAAGCTCAACTGCAATCATCTTCTCGGAGAAGACGTGCTTGCCTGCCTCAAGGCACTGCTTGATAACAGGGTAGTGTGCCGCAGGGATAGTGAGGTTGATAACCATATCAATAGATGAGTCTGCGCAGATTTCGTCAAGTGTCATAGCCTTGCAACCATACTTCTCTGCGCTCTGCTGCATTCTCTCAACCATAAGGTCGCTGCATGCAGCAAGCTCTAAAATCTGAAATTTACCGCTTTTAATGTTGGTCATGTAGATGTCGCTGATGCTACCGCAGCCGATGACCGCAACTCTCAGTTTTTCCATTATTATTCTCTCCTTTCCACTCTTTTGAGTGGCAAAAATTACTTAATTATATAATACAACATAAAAGTAGTTTAGTCAAGCTGTACGGCGAGAAGAAAATATTCTGTTATCTGTTCTGGAGACTCTTTTTTGCCGTTTGATATCCACCACCTTACTGTTTCAACAAAAGTGGATGCAATATGGTTTACGAGGAAACTTTCGGGCAGGCTTTCCCTCTTTTTTGTGTCAAACAAAGAAATCTGATTCTCAACGAGAATAAGGAGATTTTCTTTAAAATATCTTAAAAAAAGGTCGTTGTTTTCGCAGGAAAGAAGCCTCAGGATGTTGTTGTCGTTTTTTTGGAGATGCCTGAACAGATGAAGAAATACGGGAGAGGGTTCTTCACATTCAAAAATGTGTCTGTGTCCGTTCTTTTCTTCGCTTACCGAGTCAAAAATATGGCAAAAAAGCTCATGACACAGCTCTTTTAAGAGGAAATCCTTTGTTTCAAAGTGTGCATAGAATGTAGCACGGCCTATATCTGCCGCATCGATAATTTCAGAGACGGTAATCTGCTCAAAACTCTTTTTTGATAACAGCTCGCCAAACGCCTTGAAAATTGCCTCGCGTGTCTTGCGCATTCTTCTGTCCATAGCTTGCCTCCGTACATTTTTTGCGTTTTGTTCAGTATTGAATATCAGACAAAAAAGATATGTTGATTGATTAGGGATATTTGTTAAAATATTTACTGAACAATGTGTTCGATAATGAATTTATTGTATCATACTTTTTATGCTTTATCAATGAGGTGAAATTATGAAATCGGAAAGAAATATTTTAGTAGCGTTTGTTCTCAATCTCGCGTTTTCGATTTTTGAATTCTTCGGAGGGATTTTTTGCGGAAGTGTTGCGATTCTGTCAGACGCAATACACGATATCGGAGATGCCGCAAGCATCGGTATAGCGTATTTTCTTGAGAGAAAGAGCAAAGAAAAAGCAAATGAAATTTACACCTATGGCTATGCACGTTACTCGGTACTCGGAGGTCTTATCACATCGCTTGTGCTGTTTTTTAGTTCGTTTGTTGTGATTTTCAATGCTGTCAGAAGAATGTTTTCTCCCATTGAGATAAATTATAACGGAATGCTTGTTTTTGCCGTAGTCGGGTTTGTTGTGAATCTTGCGGCAGTAATGGTGACTCACAAGGGGCATTCGCTTAACGAGCGTGCGATAAGTCTGCATATGCTTGAAGATGTGCTCGGATGGGCTGTAGTCCTTGTCGGTGCAGTGGTTATGAGGTTTACGGATATCGCGATAATTGACCCTATTATGTCTGTTGCGGTGTCTGTGTTTGTTCTGATAAGTGCCGCGAAGACTGCAAAGAAGGCAATAGATATGTTTTTGGAGAAAGCACCGTCCGGGATAGATGTGAAGAAAGTTGCAGAAAGCATCACTGCGATTGCGGGTGTTTCTGATGTTCACCATATCCATATATGGAGCATTGACGAAAGAAACGCTTGCGCAACTTTGCACATCGTAACGGATAAAGAAGCGGATGTGATAAAAGAAAAGATACGGAAAGAAATGTCACACATGGGCATTTCGCACGTTACCATTGAAGTGGATAGTCGAAAAGATGAGGAAAAAGATTGCCTTATTGATTTTACAGAGCAACATGGATGTTGCCATAATCATTAAAAAATGCAACGGTGAAATTTCACCGTTTCATTTTTTATATTCTGTAAGCTTTCTCTGAGGGAAGAGCAAAAATGATTCCGTTCGCCTCGCTTGTTATACCAAACTTCGCGTTGACATCCTGCATAATCTGCTTGCTCGTCTCTTTTGGAGCGAGGATAAGGATGATTTCACGTTCTTCGTTTGCATCAATATTCTGGATGTCGGCAAATTGTTCGATGTCAGCAAGTCTTCCTTTAAGAACAGTTCCGCCCGTTGCGCCCGCAGCTCTTGCAACCTGCATTACTTCATCAACAAAACCTTCGTTGATGGATATCATTATAAGATTGTTGTGGTGTTCGTTTTTCATTGCAACCGTTCCTTTGTTAGTATTCTTGTCGTTTCTGAAACTGAGAATTTCAGTGAGGATTCTGTTCGTTGCACAAATCGGCAGAATTATCATCAGACCGCCGTATTTCGAATGGCTTTCAAAGGTTGCGCCAAAGTTTGCCATCATATCACGAACGGTGCTCTCTGCACCAATGCTGATTATTATATCTTTGTCGTTTGAGCCGAGACCGAATATATCCATAATATCCGTCGGGGCAGTACCGAGCCCTACGCATTGGAAGTTTATTCGGATGCCGAGATTATCCAGCTCTTTTATGAGCTTCTGTCCGCGGTCACGCTCTACTATCGAAAGGAGCATCATAGGGCGTTTATTCATCAGACTCAACCTCCTCGTCAAAGAAAATTATATCATCCTCAAGCATGCTGATGCCCGTGTGGAATTTCTTGAGAAGATTTGCGTGACGTCTTCTCTCGTAAAGTCCGAGTATCTGAATTGTAATGAGAGGAGTCATTGCGATCATCGCTACGATACCGAATGCATCGGTCATGATATTGCCGCCGATCGCTTCGCATGCGCCCATCGCAAAGGGAAGCATAAAGGTTGAGGTCATAGGGCCGCTTGCAACGCCGCCGGAGTCAAACGCAATACCCGTATATACGCTCGGAACAAAGAAGCTTATTGCAAGGGAAATGACGTAACCGCAGATAAGAAAGGGCATGATAGGAATTCCCGTGAGAACGCGGAGCATTGATATGCCGACGGAAACGGAAACACCGATAGAGAGGGCGAGAGCAACGGATTTTTGTGTAATTGCACCGTTCGTAATCTCGCTGACCTGACGTTTTAGCGAGTGAACCGCAGGTTCTGCCGAAACTACGAAAAATCCCATGAGCATACCGATAGGAATGAGTAAATTCTTAAAAGAACTTCCCGCAATCATTGCACCAATGAGCCTTCCTGCTGGCATAAAACCTACGTTCGCACCGGTGAGGAAGAGGACAAGTCCGATGTACGTATATATAAAACCGACAGACATTCTGATTGTGTTGTGTGTATGGAATCGGCGGGTTATAACCTGAACGGCAACGAAAAGAAGAACGATGGGAATAAATGCGTATAAAATTTCAGTTGCATATTTTGGAAGTGCAATAACAAATTGGCGGAAAGCATCTGCTGTTGTGATGATTTCTGCTATTTCGTAAGCAGAAGTTGCGGGCTGAGGTTTGAAGAGAATGCTGAGGATAAGGACGGAGAGAATTGGGCCAACGCTGCAGAGCGCGACGAGACCAAAGCTCTGCTCGCCTGAATTTTTGCCTTTGAAATTTGCAGCAAGACCGGCGCCGAGAGCCATTATGAACGGTACCGTAATAGGTC
>JAZQSI010000027.1:0-1853 GCA_045629985.1 Eubacteriales bacterium | reverse complement strand
TGCCATAGCCTCTTCGCTCATAAGCCCCTTTTCGATGAGCATTGCACGGTGAGCCTCGAGCGCGCGTATACGGTCAAACTCGCCGTACTCGTTAAGTCCTAGCTCATAGAAGCTTTCAAAGTCGTTCGACGGGAAGTTACGGCTACATGCCGGACACTTAATCTTCCACGGGTTCTTTATCGGGTCAACTGTGAAGTAGTAAGATACACCAACCAATTTTGCAAGGTCAGCACCGCAGTAGTGGCAGGTATAACGCTTCGGGTCTGCCGGTGCACCCGTGTAGATTGCACGCGGGAGACCTTCGGATGCAAACGCTTCGTAATACGCATCAAGGTTTTCTACAACCGGATCTGCCTTCTTTGCGTTACTATTTGCACTCGACTCTGCCCACTGATAGGTATCTGCATTTTCGAGAGTTGCTTCTCTTACCTCGGGGGTATAGATAATCGAATCGTACTTTCCAAGAACCACGAGGAGCGAAACCTCAAACTCTCTTTTCTCACCGCCGATTTCTCCGCTTATCTTAAAGGAAGCCTCTCCCACCTTTTTCGGGAAGATTTCTCCGTCTGCAGAGATTTCTGCATACTCGGGAGTAAGAGCCGTGTATTCAAAGTCACTATCTGTAAGGTCAATCTCTGTTCCGTCATCCATAATACCTGCAACATACATCGGAACAGTATCGTTTGCATCGTCGGTCAAGCGGATGTACTTGCTTCCGCCCGCCGTTGCAACAATATCACGAAGATTGCTGTCATATACAATAATATCAACATAATCCTTAACGGTTACGCCGCCGAGACTTACGCTTGCCGTTATTCTCGCATTGCCAGCGCCTTCTGCACGGAGGATATTGCCGTCTACAGATGCAACGGAAGCGTTGCTTGTGGAGAACTCTATCTCGCCTGCAGCCGCCGAAAGCGCGTTTCCGTTATCAAGCGTAGCCGAAGCTGAAAGCTCTGCTTCGTCGCCGACAAGGAACAGCTTGCTTCCGATTGAGATTTTTGCAGAAGCAAGAGATGCGGAACTTACCGTAACCTCTTCGACAGCTTCAAATGCTGTGCCATCAATCTCTCCTGCAAACTTAACCTCGCCTACACCGCCCGAAATCGCACGGACGGTATATCTGATTATGCCCGAATTTCCCTTTTCATCCCATACTACGGATGCTTCGGGAATTTCAATATTTTCGCTTTCTGTTGTTACGGTAATATTTCCGTTATAAGTTGTCGGATCCTTTGCACCGACGTTACCGTCACCCACAAGACCGAAGTGATAGTATGAGTCGTCTGTCATTTTGATTTTTGCAGTACACTCAATCTCCTCACCCGGGACAAGCTCTGCCATTTCGGTCTCAATCGAGCCAAAAGCAGGCTCTTCGCTTATACCGAGCGGGAAGAACTGGAGCTTTCCGAGAAGAACTCTCGACTGCGACTTATTATCGTAGTATCCCTTTATAGCACGCCAGGAAATCTCATGAGTTCCTTTTGTGAGATAAACCGTGTTGAGCTGTTTTATTCCACCATCGTTCGGTCTGTCATTTGACACGCCCGCTTCATAGAAGTCGTAATCGCCGAGGTAGTCTTTGCCGTCTACATACATAGCAAAGATATTACCGATTGACGTTCTGCCGCCCGTGAAGTATACAGCGTAGTACGCATCCTTCGGGATTTGGACAGCTATCGTGAGCATATTGGCACGCGTTGTGTTATACGGCCAGCAGTTTTCGTCCGTCTGCTTACCGATGTTGTTTTCAAGGCGCTTGAATCCGTCCGCGCCCGTCTTCATCGTAAACGAACCGCTGCTCTTGTCTTTTACTATTTCATATCCCGGATGCTGTGTAAGAACCCAGCTTC
>JAZQSI010000026.1:0-3758 GCA_045629985.1 Eubacteriales bacterium | reverse complement strand
TGACCTCAAACATCAGGCAGAGGCAAACGGGGAAAAGTTTGAGTATGACCATAAGGTAATGAAGAAGAGAATCGTTGATGCGATAAACGAAAACTACGCAAGACAGCCTGTTGAGGGCGGTTCTGCAATCGCAAGAATCACGCCTCCCGAGGATGAGATAGAGTATTACACAAATCTCCCCGAAGAGGAAGAAATTCTCGATATTCCCGAATTCTTTAAAGACATCGACCCGAAGGATATCTATCAGTTCCGCGTTGCAGATATAACAAAGGCGGCAGACAAGCGCCTTCGTCATACATTCGGATTCTGGCCTGAAGAAGATGCAGATACAACTGTTTCAAAGTCGCTCAAGATAAGCTTTGATAATTGCCGTGGAAGCCAGCGCGACTACATCATGGTCGCAACGCCGAAAACTGCAGAAAATCCGAAATCAATCAACTTCGGTCTCTATCAGGACGATGCTTTTGTAGAAGGAATAAAACTCTATAGCGACGACTTCATACAGGGTGGATATAACATCTACAAGGTAGGTCATGTTGATAACATTTCAAACTACCCCGACACTCATCTTATCGGGTATGACTATGGCTTCCTGTCAATAAAAATCAGAGGAATCGCAGTAACCTTCCCGATGGAAGCTTGCGATGTCTATCTCTCAATGAAGCCGTCAGGCGAGATGTACGGTGGGAAGAAGGGCGACGAAAACGCTCTCTTTATAGATCGCCTTATAGTTGTAAGAACAAAATAGAAGTATGAAAAATACCGCCGTTCGGCGGTATTTTTTTATCCTCTGAAAGATTGTTCAAAAGACTTGCAATGTAAACTTGACTATGCTAAACTTACGAGTAAAGCAAAGTCTTATATAAGGAGAAGAAAAAATGGAGAAGATATTGTTAAAAAGAGGTGTCAATGACTGCAAGATAGTCATTCCCGAAAACGCTCACGTTGTTGAAAAAACAGCGGCGGAAGAGCTTTGTAACTACATTGAAAAGTCGCTTTCGATAAAGCTTTCGGTTGTCTCGGAGAGTGAAGCCGAGGGCAAGTGCATTTACGTAGGTCACACCGAGTATGCAAAGAAAAGAAACATCCTCGGAAAGAGTAAGGAAAATTGGATAATTGCGATGGCTGACGGTAACCTCGTCCTCACGGGCGGTGAGAAGCGTGGCGACCGCGGTATTATCTATGCTGCATATCACTTCCTCGAAGAGAACGTTGGCGTTCGCTGGTGGAGTGCATACGAAGAAGATGTTCTCGCTCTTGATTCACTCTCGATTGCAGACGATTTTTATAAGGAAGGAACGCCTTTCTTTCCGTACCGCAAGCCGTTTCTCGATTCACAATGCGGCGTTGAGCGCTATGCGCAGATGCCGAGAGTGCGCGTGAATACAATTTCTCCGCTTGACGATGGTATTCTTGACGGTGCCTATGACCCTGATGTCCGCAAGTACGGCGATGTAATTTCTCACGGTCGCCCACACCATACTCACACCATGCCGAAGTATTTTAATGCTGAAGAGACGTTCAAGGAGCATCCCGAATGGTTTGCATGGAACGAGAAGGAACAGCGTCATCTCCCACGCGGTCATTTCTGCTTCTCAAACGAAGAGTTTTTCAACACGCTTCTTAATAAGCTTCTTGCATATATGGAAGAAGATGAAAAACTTGCAAAGGAAACAGGCGTTGAGCTTCCGACGTATTACTCACTTGCGCTTGATGACAAGGACGCAAGCTATTATTTCTGCCAGTGCCCGAAGTGTCGTGCTATACTTGAAAAATCCGGATTTTCGGGATATGTTCTCAATTTCGTAAACCGAATTGCGCGTGAGGTAAAGAAAAAGCATCCGTGGGCGAGAATCGAATCTCTCTGTTATGTTATCTTCTCCGAACCGCCGAAGGACGATACAGTTCCCGAGGAGAATGTGGTCATTCGTATTGCGGCAGACCGCTCGGATATCCTCCACGGCTTCCGCGAACCGTGGAACAGAGTATATCTCCGTTGGCTCCGCGAGTGGTCAGAGAGATGTAAAGTAAACGGTGCAAGTTTGCACATTTATCAGTATATGTATCACATTCAGATTCACGGCCCGTTCCCGATTTTCTGGGGGCTTCAGAGCTTTATGAAAGGCTTTGCGGAGTACGGCGTTGAGGGCGTTTTCTCCGAAAGCCAGAATCAGTTCTCCGATTGCTGGGATCTCAACAAATATGTGTTCACCCACCTTCTTGAGGATCCCGACTGCGATGTTGATGCTCTTGCTTCTGACTTCTGCGACCGCTACTACGGAAAAGCGGGCAAGGCTGTTTACGAGTATCTCGAAGTTATCCGCGATGCGATGTATCGCAACATTACCCATAACTACTGTATGTGTGACGATACGGAGCTTAACTTTATTGATGCCCGCGCCGCAATTGACGGTGCAAAAGCGCTTGACCGTGCGGCAGAAGTGATTGGTGATAATAAGCTTTATCGCGCCCGTCTTGCATTCCTTCGTAAGGCGCTTGACGGCGTAATCTTAAATCGCTACTTTGACTTTAAGCGTCAGGCAGAGAAAATGGGCGAGAGCTTTGATTTTGATATCCCGCTTCTCAAAAAACGTGTTGCAGAGGCCTTGCGCGAGTTCTTGACTCTTCCGAATGCGGCACGCTATGAGAAACGTGTCGAGGATGAGATTGAGTACTACTCGAATCTTCCCGAAAAGGACGAGGTTCTTGATATTCCCGAATATTTCAAGGATGTAGATCTGAAGGATATATGGCAGTACAGACCTGCATACGCTACAAAAACAGGTCTTAAGGTTCTTCGCGAGGTATTCGGTTTGTGGCCTGTTGAGGATAGTGACACTACGGTTTCAAAATCCCTCAAGATAAGCTATGACAACTGCCGTGGTTCACAGCGTGAAAATATCATGGTTCCCTCATCAAAGAAGGACGGTGGCAGACCGCTTAACTTCAGTCTCTATCAGGACAATGAGGTTGTGGGCGAGCTTAACCTCTACCGCGAAGACCTTATTCAGGGCGGGTATAATATCTACAAGGTAGGTCATGTTGACAATATAGCAAACTATCCCGATACCTCACTTATCGCATACGACTACGGCTTCCTTTCGATAAAGATAAACGGACTTCTTGCCGATTTCCCGATGGAAGCGTGCGACGTCTATCTCTCTATGAAACCATCAGGAGAGCTTTACGGAGGAAATTCGGACGACGAAAACGCTCTCTTTATAGATCGCCTGATAGTTGTAAGGACAAAATAATTATAAAAAATACCGTGAATTTTCACGGTATTTTTTTATTGCCTGAAAAAATGTTGCATTATGATTTCTTATATGATAAACTTAAAGAAAATAAACTAGGGAGAAGTGTGCTATGTTTTTTTTGAAAAAAGGTGTAAATGATTGTAAAATTGTAATTCCGAATGATGCTCACGTTGTGGAAAAGACAGCATCTGAGGAGCTTGTTAATTATATAGAAAAATCGCTTTCTGTTAAGCTTTCGGTTGTTGCGGAAAGCGAAGCCGAGGGTAAGTGCATCTTTGTCGGTCATACCGAGTATGCAAAGGCAAATGGCATCCTCGGCAAGTCAAAAGAAAACTGGATAATGAAGATGGTAGATGGTAATCTCGTTCTCACAGGCGGAGTCAATCGTGGTGATCGCGGTATTATCTATGCAACATATCACTTTCTTGAAGATATCGTTGGTGTACGTTGGTGGACTCCGTTTGAGGAGGATGTTCTCTCTCTTGAAACTTTGGAGCTTGG
>JAZQSI010000025.1:0-6952 GCA_045629985.1 Eubacteriales bacterium | reverse complement strand
CCTGCGGATACTCGATAACGTCACCTGTTGCTGTGTCGTAGTGAACGATGTGGTGAACGCTTCCGTCCGGACGGAGGAAGGTGCGGAGAACCGTATCAGCGTGGTGTCTTGCGATGTCAGCAAAACGCGGATCGGGCTCTGTGCCGTACTTTGATGCCCATTCAAGAATCGGAATGTTCATCATGCAGTCAACGATAGCCCAGAGTCTGTTACCCCACGGCCAAGCCTTGATAGCCTGAGCTGTCGGGTTGTAGCGGGATGCAAGGATTGATGCCGCGTGAGAAGCACGAATCTTTGACATTTCGTTGCCTGTAATCTTGTAGTTTGCGACAGATGTGAGGTACCACATAAAGCCTACGTCGTGGTGGAGAGCTGTGAACTTCGGACCAAAGCCGATATCCATCTTCTCTTCACACTCTTCAGCAATCTTGCGGAACATTTCGTCATTTGTCTTTAAGTACATGAGCCACATCATGCCGGGCCAGTAGCCTGCAGTCCATGCAAGGGGAGAGCAACCCTTTGTGAGATACTCGCCTGTCTTGCGGTCTGTGTCAGGGAATTCTGCACCGATCTTCGGTGCGATTGCTGTGAGCTTCTTTTCTATTTTAGCAAGAAACTCGGCAGCAAACTTCTTGTCGTTTTCGCTGTACATAGTAAACACCTCTTATTTTTTTAAAATTAATTTTCTTCTTTTATTTCTTCGTCGTGGACGATGAATTTGCCGTCGTTGCCCCAAAGTTTCATGAGTGCTTCGAGGAGGTAGTAGTCGCTCCATATCCACGGACGGTGGATGGAGGGGGAGTTGGGAGCGTCATCATACAAAAGTGAGCCGTCGCCGAGAATCCAGCAAACGTCCTCGTCCCAGTTGCAATGCTCCTCACATGAGCGGAGAAGGCTGATTGCCGCGCGCTCATACATCGGAGCTTCAAACTCGGGAACACATTTTGCGATTTCGATGAGACCGCAGGCTGTGATTGCAGCAGCAGAAGAGTCGTAAAATACCGGTTCAGTTGGCTGGCGGAAGTCGAGAAGCGGGAGCTTTCCTTCTTCAACGTTTGTCATGAAGTAGTGAGCGACGCGCTTTGCGGCATCGAGGTATTCTTTCTTGCCTGAATTTAAGTAAGCTGCGGCAAAACCGTAAACTGCCCAGGACTGACCGCGCGACCAGGAAGAACCTGAAGCATAACCCTGTCCTGCGGGATTTCCGATGACTTCGCCTGTTTCTGCGTCAAAATGAACCATGTGATGAACGCTTCCGTCGGGACGGATAAATGTATCGATAACCGTATCAGCGTGGCGTCTTGCGATGTCGGCAAAACGCGGGTCAGGCTCTGTGCCGTATTTTGATGCCCACTCTAAAATCGGAATGTTCATCATGCAGTCGATGATTGCTATAAGTCTGCTACCATACGGCCATGCCTTGATAGCATTTGCTGTCGGATTGTAGCGGGATGCAAGGATTGAAGCCGCGTGAGATGCGCGGATACGTGACATTTCATTTCCTGTAATCTTGTAGTTAGCAACAGACGTGAGATACCACATAAATCCAACATCGTGGTGGAGCTGACGGAAGCCTTTGCCAAAGCCGATGTCCATCTTCTCTTCACACTCTTCAGCAATTTTTCGGAACATCTCGTCATTTGTCTTTAAGTACATAAGCCACATCATACCGGGCCAGTAACCTGCAGTCCAGGCAAGAGGATTGCAATCCTTTATCATCCACTCGCCTGTTTCACGGTTGGTGTCGGGAAAATCTGCACCGACTTTCGGAGCAATTGCCGTGAGCTTCTTTTCCATTTTAGCAAGAAAAGAAGCGGCGAATTTCTTGTCATTTTCACTGTACATAGTAAATACCTCTTGTTCTTTAAAATTAATTTTCTTCTTTTATTTCTTCATCATGGATGATGAATTTGCCGTCGTTTGCGTGAAGCTTCATAAGAGCTTCGAGGAGATAATAGTCGCTGAAGACATACGGAACATGTCTATTGTTAGAGTAAGAGCCTGAACCCATACCGAGAATCCACATCGTGTCTTCGTCCCAGTTGCAGTGCTCAACGCACGCGCGGAGGAGAGAAATCGCCGCACGCTCATACATCGGAGCTTCAAATTCGGAAACACACTTTGCAATCTCAATAAGACCGCAAGCTGTGATAGCGGCGGCAGATGAGTCGTAGAAGACGGGCTCTGCGGGCTGGCGGAAGTCGAGAAGCGGGAGTTTTCCTTCTTCAACATTCGTCATGAAGTAGTGAGCGACGCGCTTTGCGGCGTCGAGATATTCTTTCTTGCCGGAGTTTAAGTAAGCTGCGGCAAAGCCGTAAACTGCCCAGGACTGACCGCGTGACCAGGATGAGCCTGAAGCATAACCCTGGCCTGCAGGGTAGTCGAGGATTTCACCGGTTTCTGTATCGTAGTGAACGATGTGGTTAACACTTCCGTCGGGACGGATGAATGTGTTCATAACCGTATCAGCATGGCGTCTTGCGATATCAGCAAAACGTGGATCGGGCTCTGTGCCGTACTTTGATGCCCATTCTAAAATCGGAATGTTCATCATACAGTCGATGATTGCCCAAAGATTGTTTCCCCACGGCCATGCCTTGATGGCCTGCGCTGTCGGATTGAAACGGGAAGCGAGGATTGATGCCGCGTGAGATGCGCGAATGCGCGACATCTCGTTGCCTGTGAGCTTGTAGTTTGCAACGGATGTGAGTTCCCACATGAAACCGACATCGTGGTGGAGGCCTGAAAAGTGTTCAAAGCCGATATCCATCTTCTCCTCACACTCTTCGGCGATCTTGCGGAAACTTTCATTCCCGGTTTTTATGTACATAAGCCACATCATGCCGGGCCAATATCCTGCGGTCCACCATTCGGGGTCACCGTCTTTTATAAGATATTCGCCGTTTTTGGTGTGGGTATGAGGAAACTCTGCGCCGATTTTCGGAGCAATAGCCGTGAGCTTCTTCGTAACTCTTTCAAGAAAATCCGCGGCAAATTTTTTATCGTTTTCGCTGTACATGGGTGGTGCACCTCTTATTTAAAACTGATTCTCTTCCGGAACTTCTTCGTCGTGGATGATGAACTTGCCGTCGTTACCGTAAAGCTTCATAAGTGCTTCTACGAGATAGTAGTCACCGAAAACAAACGGCTTGTGGATGTTCCCTGAATATGCGCCTGAACCATCAGCTAAAATCCACATCGTGTCCTCATCCCAGTTGCAATGCTCAACACACGCGCGGAGAAGGCTGATAGCCGCACGCTCATACATCGGAGCTTCAAGCTCGTCAACTGCTTTTGCAATCTCAATAAGACCGCAGGCAGTGATTGTAGCGGCGGAAGAATCGTAGTAAACCGGCTCTGCGGGAGCACGGAAGTCGAGAAGCGGGAGTTTTCCGGGCTCTACGTTTGCCATGAAGTAGTGAGCAACGCTCTTTGCGGCATCAAGGTATTCTTTCTTGCCTGAGTTATAGTATGCAGCGGCAAGACCGTAAACTGCCCAAGCCTGACCGCGTGACCAGGATGAACCTGAAGCATAGCCCTGTCCGCCGGGAGTTTCGAGGACTTCACCGGTTACTGTATCAAAGTGGACGAAATGGTTTACACTTCCGTCCGGACGGAGGAATGCGCGAAGAACCGTGTCAGCGTGGAGACGTGCAACATGTGCAAAGCGCGGACCAGGTTCTGTACCGAACCTTGAAGCCCATTCAAGAATCGGAATATTCATAATACAGTCAATGATTGCGCGGCTTGCGGGAGGACCTTCCCATGCGCGGATGAATTTTGCACACGGATTGAAACGGGATGCGAGAATTGCAGCCGCATGAGTTGCGCGGATCTGTGACTGACGGTTACCTGTAAGCTTATAACTTGCAACCGCAGAGAGAGACCACATAAAACCGACATCGTGGTGGAGGGTATAGTACTTTTCTCCGAGACCGATATCCATCTTTTCTTCACACTCTTCGGCGATTTTGCGGAACATTTCATCGCCTGTCTTTATATACATAAGCCACATCATACCCGGCCAATATCCTGCGGTCCAGGCGATGGGCGAGCCTGTTGTTACGTAGTTTCCGTCACGGTCTGTGTAGGGGAAATCCGCACCGATTTTCGGAGCAATAGCCGTAAGTTTTTTTTCTACTTTTTCGAGAAACTCGGCGGGGAATTTTTTATCATTTTCATTGTACATCTGGACAACACTCCTTTGTGTATACGTACGTCTTCATAATAACAGAAAAGGCGCAATAAATCAATAAAAATTTCGTTTTTTTTAAAGAAAAAAAGAATGGGATGAAAATCCCATTCTTTTTGATTATTTTATATAAATTACACGCACAAGTCCGCCTGCTGATTGAATATCGTCGTAATAAACCCATATTGTTCCGTCGTAGGTGAGAGCTTCGTCAAGAGTTGTCATGATTTTGTCGTCCCCAACGACTTTGTAAACAAGAACATTCGGCGAAATTTTGTGCTTTGCGCCGCTTCTGAGCGTTACGTATTCGGGGGTGAGAAGAGAGATGTTGTCGGCACGCGTGAGGTTCTTTGCGTCTGTTATCTCACCGTTCTTGTACATGAACACGCACGGACCTTCTGTGAGGGAGATGGTTGTTCTTGCAAAGGAGATTGTGCCGCGTACACCTCCAAAATCGTAGGTGTACATATTTGAACCCTTTATAACGTTACCTTCTCTGTCGATGCTTGAATTTGCGGCAATATCGGTTATGATTCCGTACTTGT
This sequence comes from Eubacteriales bacterium, assembly GCA_045629985.1. Taxonomy (GTDB): domain Bacteria; phylum Bacillota; class Clostridia; order Oscillospirales; family JAAYXM01; genus SIG480. The sequence goes on along the minus strand of JAZQSI010000025.1, from coordinate 2,215 downwards.
GCATATCTCCTGTTACGTTTTTGAGGATGAGACCGTCAATTGCGCCTGAAGCGTTTCTCGATGTTAGGAGCACTGACGATTGCTTTATGTTTACTCCGTCAAGACGTGAGAGCGTCGGGGAAATCATGTTGCCGTTATCATCGATTTCAACGATTTTAAGGTTATTTGCAATCGGAGTATTCCCGATGAGGTGTGCTTCATGGTTGACATATCCTGATATGTTGCCACCGGGTGAATAAGTCCTGATTTTTCCTGTCTCCACATCAATCGAAACGGCTTTTCCGACATAGGCATCTGAATTTGTGTTCTGCTGTATTTCGATTGTGCTTCCGTCGAGGGTAAGAATGGATGCATAATATCCTGTTGACTTTGTTCCGTTGGACGCGGTTATTGTCTTTGATGAAATGCCCGTCATAACGCCGATGAGAGACTCATAAAGTTCGGAAGCCTTGTATGCATCACAGACTTTTCCGTTCTTATCAAGAAGCATCGTTACGGTCTGTCCGTTCTCAAGACCGTCAAGACCGAATGCACGCTGAGCCGCGTAGTAGGTGAGGGGGTAGGTGACGCCAGAAACCGTGACTGAAGTCGGAGATTCTTTGTTAGGTGTAATTTCGTTGATTATACCTGAAATCTTTTTTGAGTAAGCCCATATTGAGCCACTTGCTTTGCTGTAATAAATTATATCAAAGTTTTCAATGTCTGAAAGAGAAGCACCGATGCCGTCTTTGTAAACACGCTTTGCGGAGAGATTCAGTGAAGCGAGCGTGCCGGGTTTTACGGTTACAGGACCTGTAACGTTATCTTTGAAGACGTCGCCGATTGTGAGAAGTTCACTTGTCGGAGTATATCCGAGGCTCACGGCATATATCGAGCTTTCGCCTTTTTTCGGAGTATTTAAGAAGTTATACACAAGCTTTGCCATCTCACTTCTCGGAACAGGGCTTCCGACATATACATTTACGCCCTCGGTAAGGCCTATATCATCGGCTTTTGCGACCTGACCTGCGGGATACGCGGCAGTGTAGTCGTCGTTTGTATATCCGAGAAGACGGAGGATTGCGGAAAGTGCTTCTTCGAAGAGGATGCTCTTATCCGGACGGAAAGTGCCGTCTGAATATCCTGTCATGAATTTGTTTTTTGATGCAACGCTTATGTAAGGTGCCCCCCAGTGAGTGTAAAGAACATCGGCAAAGGGAGAGATTCTTGAGGATGCGGATGCAACTCCTTTGAATTTTGATGCACTGACAAGAATTTTTGCAAGAGCCGCACGTGATACGGACTGCCCTTCGTTGAAATTGCCCTTTGCATCATAGGTCATTATGCCCATTACATCAAGGATTGCCGCAATGTCATCGTCGGCAGGTATGTTTGCCGCGCTTGCAGGCAGAATGAAAGAGAAGGAAAGTGCAAGTGTGAGGAAAAATGAGAGAAGTTTTTTCATAAGTAATCCCCTTTTTTGTGTTATTCATGACGCAAAGCGTCGATCGGGTTTAATTTTGATGCTTTTGCTGCGGGGAAGTAGCCGAATGCAATTCCGATTAAAACGGAAACGGAGAATGAGAGTGCAACTGAGCCGAAAGATACACCGCTTGAAACTCCGATAAGCTTTGCGAGGACTGCTGAAAGAAGCGTTCCGAAGAGAATGCCGATAACGCCTCCGATTCCGCTTGTTATAACAGCTTCGATAACGAATTGCAGGAGAATATCACGGCGCTTTCCTCCAATAGCCTTGCGTATGCCGATTTCGCGGGTGCGCTCGGTTACTGAAACGAGCATTATGTTCATGATTCCGATGCCGCCGACAAGGAGGGAGATGGCGGCGATGCCTGCAAGAACGGTGGAAAGCGATCCTAAAAGTTCTTCGATTACGTCCACGAGCTGGGCGAGGTTTGAAACGGAATATGCATCCTCGTCCTTAAAGATGTCATAGAGATAGTCTTCTATAACCTTTTTTGCGTCTTCGATTGATTCGGCGTCACGCGAAACAAACGTATAGCTTGCAATTCGTCCGTTTCTCGCAAGTCTTGCAGCAGTGGAGTATGGGATGATTATAAGGTTGTCTGTGCTTGTCTCTGTGCTGTCGCCTTCTTCTTCGAGAACGCCGATTACGGTGTATGCCGAACCGTTGACTTTAAGTATCTTGCCTATCGGGTCACCTGTTCCGAAAAGCTCGTTTGCGATATACGTTCCGATTACGCAAACGTAATTTCGG
>JAZQSI010000024.1:0-7349 GCA_045629985.1 Eubacteriales bacterium | reverse complement strand
AGAAGGCGTTTCAATGATGGGCGGATGTCTTCCGCTTCTCATAACGCTTCCTATCATGATTGGTCTTTATTCCGTTGTCCGTCAGCCGCTTACCTATATCTTCGATATAAGCGCAGACCAGATTAAGCAGATGGCAGAAATTCTTATGCAGAACGGCGTGACACAGGGCATCGAGAATGCTATAGAGCGCGGCGGATATATGCTCGAGATGGGCGTTGCTTCTCACATCAAGGAGTACGGCCACCTCTTCACAAGCATTGCGCCGAACCTCGAGGGCGTTGACTTCAACTTCCTCGGAATCGACCTTGCGGCTACTCCGAATTTCAAGTACATCACCTGGCTCTGGACAATTCCGATTCTCTCGGGTATTACGTCCTGGTTCTCAGGCTGGATTATGCGCCGCGGTCAGCCGGTAAACGAGCAGACACAGCAGACAAACGGCATGATGAACGTCCTCATGCCTGCGATGAGCGTATATATCGCATTTGTTGTTCCGACAGGTCTCGGTCTCTACTGGATCATCAGCAACATTCTCACAGCAGTTCAGGAGCCGTTGCTTACGGCATATTATAAGAAAAAGGCAGAACAAAAGGCCTTAGAAGGGGATACCAAAAATGGCAAAAAAAATTGAAGTAACAGGTAAGACGATAGATGAAGCTATCGAAAAAGGCCTTCTCGAGCTCGGTCTTGAGCGCGAAGAGGTTACGGTAGAAGTTCTTGAGAACCCGAAATCAGGCTTTCTCGGAATCGGCGCTTCTCCTGCAAAGATTCTCATGAAGGTTTTCTCTCTCGACGGTGACGATGAAGTCGAAGAAGAGGCGGCACCGGTAGCAGAAGCTCCGGCAAAGAAAGAAAAGAAAGAGAAAAAAGAGAAGAAGGAAGCAGCAGCACCCGCAAGCGCAGACGGCAAGGATGCAGCAGAATTCCTCACAAAGGTTCTCTCATACATCTGCGACGATGCTCACGTTGAAGAAAAGGCAGGCGAGGACGGTTTCGTTTCTCTTGAAATCGTAGGTCCGAACCTCGGCGGAATCATCGGTCGCCGCGGTGAGACTCTCGATGCTCTCCAGCACCTCACAAACCTCGTTTGCAACCGCCAGAGCAGCGAGAAGAGAAGAATCTCTCTCGATGCAGAAAACTACCGCGCAAAAAGAAGCGAGTCTCTCGACCGTTTCGCTCGCCGTGCGGCAAGCCAGGTTATAAAGTATAAGAGAAACAAGGCTCTCGAGCCGATGAACGCATATGAGAGACATATCGTTCACGTTGCTCTCCAGGGTATGGAGAACATCTCCACATCTTCTGTCGGTGTTGAGCCGAACCGCCGTGTAATCATCAACTACACAGGCCCTGATGCTCGTCCGTATCGCCGTCGCGAAGACAGATAAGAAAAAAGAAAAATGGGCTGTTAAAAAGTCCCGGAACATAAAAAGGCTTTCGTAAGAAAGCCTTTTTTTATGTAAAACAGAAAACGAAACGTAATATTTACTAATATTTATACAAAATACAATCAAAAACAAATTTAAAATATGCGAACAAATGCGGTTGAAATAATATCATTTATATGATAAAATAATTAAGTTAGTAAAAAATAAAGGGGGAAAAAGCAAATGTGGCAACTCGGTTTTGATAATGATGCATACATAAAGCGTCAGTCGGAGCAGATCCGAGAGCGTATCCGCAAGTTCGGCGGCAAACTCTATCTTGAATTCGGCGGTAAGCTCTTTGACGATTACCACGCATCCCGAGTTCTTCCCGGTTTCCAGCCGGACAGCAAGCTGCAGATGCTTAAAACCCTTTCGGATGACGTTGAGCTTGTAATCGTAATAAGCGCAACGGATATAGAGAAAAACAAGGTCAGAAACGACCTCGGCATTACGTACGACAGCGACGTTCTCCGCCTTATCGACGCTTTCCGCGCAGTCGGTCTTTACGTCGGAAGCGTGGTTATCTCGCGCTTTAATGAGCAGCCCTCGGCGATTGCTTTCAAGAAGAAGCTCGAGAAGCTCGGAATGCGTGTATATCTTCACTATTCGATTGACGGCTATCCCATAAATATATCTCACATCGTAAGCGAAGAGGGATTTGGAAAAAATGATTACATCGAAACCACCCGTCCGCTCGTAGTCGTTACGGCTCCGGGTCCCGGTAGCGGTAAGATGGCAGCTTGTCTTTCCCAGCTTTACCATGAATATATGCGCGGAGTTTCTGCAGGATATGCGAAGTTTGAAACGTTCCCGATATGGAATATTCCGCTCAAGCACCCCGTAAACCTTGCGTACGAGGCGGCGACAGCCGACCTTGACGACGTCAATATGATTGACCCGTACCACCTTGAGGCATACGGCGATACGACGGTAAACTACAACCGCGACGTTGAGGTTTTCCCCGTTCTCCGAGCTATGTTTGAAAAGATCCTCGGCAAGAGCCCGTATAACTCTCCGACGGATATGGGCGTCAACATGGCAGGATATTGCATAGTTGACGATGAGGCAACGCAGAATGCTTCAAAAGAAGAAATTATAAGAAGATATTTTAACGTAATGTGCGATATGAAGCTCGGCCGCGGCTCTGACGCCGCAGTTACAAAAGTGGAGCTTCTTATGAAGCAGGCAGGCATAACTCCCGATGACCGTGCAGTTGTCGGTGCGGCACTTGCAAAGAGTGAGGCGTGCGACGGTGAGCCTGCGATTGCCATAGAGCTTCCCGACGGCAGAATTGTTACGGGAAGAAACACAAAGCTCCTCGGCCCGTCGGCATCCGCGCTTCTCAACGCGGTAAAAGCGCTCGGCAACATCGACGATGAGGTTTATCTCATCCCGCCGGAGGTTATCGAGCCGATTCAGAGCCTAAAGACGGACATCCTCGGAAACCACAATCCGCGTCTCCATTCCGATGAGATTTTAATCGCGCTGACAGTCGCGGCGGCGCAGAGCCCTGTTGCCGCTCTTGCAACGTCAAAGCTCTCCGAGCTGAGGCGATGCGAGGCGCACTCGACGGTTATCCTCTCGCAGGTTGACCTCGACGTTTACCGCAAGCTCGGTATAAACCTCACGTGCGAACCGAGAAGACAGACAAAGAAATTATATTATAAGTAAAAAGTACAGGTTTTTCTTTCAGAGAAGGGAGAAAAACCTGTTTTTTTAAAATATTGCTTTACAAAAGTAAAGTGCGGTGGTATAATTATTCTACATCTGTGAATAAATGTTCACAAAAATATTTTTGGAGGTCAAGTAAAATGACAAAGAAAATTTTGGCACTTGCTCTTGCCGCACTTATGGCATTTGCTCTTGTAGCTTGCAATGCTCCGGCAGAAGAGACTCTCACAATGGGTACAAACGCAGCTTTCCCGCCGTATGAATTTATGGACGATGCAGGAAACGTTGTAGGTATCGACGCTGAAATCGCTGCAGCAGTTGCAGAAAAGCTCGGTATGAAGCTCGAGATTAAGGACATGGCTTTCGATTCTCTCATCACAGCTGTTTCCACAGGCTCGGTTGATATCGTTCTTGCAGGTATGACAGTTACTGAAGAGCGTAAGGAATCCGTAAACTTCTCTGATTCTTATGCAACAGGCGTTCAGGTTGTTATCGTTACAGAGGACAGCACTATCGCAACAATCGAAGACCTTAAGGACAAGAAGATCGGCGTTCAGACAGGCACAACAGGCGACATCTACTGTGCAGGCGACTACGGCGAAGACGCTGTAGCTCGTTATGACAACGGCGCTCTCGCAGTTGCAGCTCTCCAGAACGGTCAGGTTGACTGCGTTGTTATCGACAATGAGCCGGCAAAGGCATTTGTTGAAGCTAACGAAGGCCTCAAGCTCCTCGATACAGAGTACATCACAGAGGACTATGCAGCAGCTATCGCAAAGGACAACACAGAGCTTCTTGACAACGTCAACAAGGCTCTTGCAGAGCTCAAGGCTGAAGGCAAGCTCGATGAAATCATCGGCAAGTACATCAAGGCTGAGTAATTTTTAAAGAAAACGAAGCAGAGGAGGGCGGAGCTTTCCGCCCTCTTTTATTCGGAAAAGAAGCTTTGATATAAACCCGGAAAGATATTTTCTGTGTTTATATGAGAGATTCTTTAATTTCAAATAAAAGAAAGGGGACTTTTGTTTTGGCAGTTCTTACTTTTGCAAAATGGATAGTAGATGCGCCGCAGTGGGTTCTTGCCCTTCCTGAGGGGCTTCAGCGTTTTTGTTTCCAGATTTTCCAGGTATTTATTTACCAGAACAGATGGAAATTCTTTACTGACGGTCTTGCAACTACGTTTATCGTCACAATCGGTGCTCTCATCATCGGCGTCATCATTGGTATGGTGGTTGCCGTCATCCGTTCGACGCACGACAGCGCGAGGGGAAAACCGAATTTCTTCCTCCGCATTTTTAACGGTATATGCAAAATCTACGTAACCGTTCTCCGCGGAACTCCGCTTATGGTACAGCTCCTTATAATGGGCTTTGTCGTAATGGTTCCGAAGTCTGATTCGCAGACGATTCTTTGTGCAATCATCACGCTCGGTATAAACTCGGGTGCGTACGTTGCGGAGATTGCGCGTTCGGGAATTATGTCCATAAACGCAGGTCAGATGGAAGCAGGCAGAAGCCTCGGTCTCAGCTACTGGCAGACGATGTGGAGCATTATCCTTCCGCAGGCATTCAAGAACATTCTCCCTGCTCTCGGAAACGAGCTCATTGCTCTCCTCAAGGAGACTTCCCTCGTTACCGTAATCGCACTTCAGGACGTTACAAAGGCGGCACAGGTCATCGTTTCAAAGACTTATACGGCGGTTATTCCGTACATAAGCCTTGCGGTTATCTACCTCGTGCTCGTTATGATTCTTACAAAGCTCCTCGGACTTCTCGAAAGGAGGTTGCGTGCAAGTGATAAGCGTTAAAGGACTTAAAAAAGCATTTGGAGACCACGTTGTTCTCAAAAGCATTGATCAGGAAATAAAAAAGGGCGAAAAGGTTGTTATCATCGGCGCATCAGGCTCGGGTAAATCGACATTTCTCCGTTGCCTCAACCTTCTTGAACAGCCGACGGACGGCCACATCTTCTTTGACGGTACGGATATCACCGACCCGAAAAACGATATAAACAAGCTCCGTCAGAAGATGGGAATGGTTTTCCAGCAGTTTAACCTCTTCCCGCACATGACGGTAAAGGACAATATAAAGCTCGCACCCATCAAGCTCAAGCTTATGACGGAAAAGGAAGCAGAAGAGAAAGCTCTCGCACTTCTTGAGAGAGTAGGGCTTCCGGAAAAAGCGGATGCATACCCCGGTCAGCTCTCGGGCGGCCAGCAGCAGAGAATTGCGATTGCCCGCGCTCTTGCGATGAACCCCGATGTTATGTTATTTGACGAGCCGACATCGGCTCTCGACCCCGAGATGGTCGGCGAAGTTCTTGAGATTATGCGCGAGGTCGCAGATATGGGAATGACGATGGTCGTTGTTACTCACGAAATGGGATTTGCCCGCGAGGTTGCAACCCGAGTCCTCTTTATGGATGAAGGCGTCATCGCAGAAGAAGGAACTCCCGAAGAGATTTTCGACAGTCCCAAAAGCCCGAGATTGCAGGCGTTTTTAGGAAAAGTACTATAAAATGGCCGTCAAAAGAGCTCCGTCTCTGCACAAACCACACCCTCGACGTACACGAGGGTACTACATCGGGTGAGGTTTGCACATTCCGAAGCCTTTTGCCTGTCCATTTAATGGACGTCAAAAAACTCCGCACCGCAAAATCAGAAGAGCCGCAACTGCGGCTCTTTTTTTGTTCAAAATAAAATCTTCTTAAGCAGCGCGAAAAATATCGAAAAACTATTGACAAACGTGCGTATATATGTTATATTGTAACCCTAATACCAAACTAAAAGTTTATTTTTACGAAACCTTCCCGAGAGGGAAAATCAACGCGAAAAAGCCCACCGCAAAAGATTCTTTGCGATGTGGGTTTTTGGTGTTTTAAAAAAGGTGATTTTATGAATATTGATATTGGAGGAAGAATAAAGCTTCTAAGGCTGTATTACGGCCTCACCCAGCAGGAGCTTGCAGACCGCTGCGAGCTTTCCAAGGGCTTTATTTCCCAGCTTGAATCCAACCAGACCTCGCCGAGCCTTGCAACGCTCTCGGATATTTTCGATGCTCTCGGCACGTCCTTTGAGGAATTCTTCGCGCAGACGGGAGACAGCGCTCCCGTGGTGTATAAGAGCGAGGATATGTGCGAAAAAGAGGACGAAACGGGAAAACGGACGTGGCTCGTCTCGACGGCACAGCGAAACGAGATGGAGCCGATTCTCTACGAGCTTCTCCCGGGGCAGGAAACGCCGGTTGATATGCCGCACGCAGGCGAGGAGTTTGGATACGTTCTCGCAGGCTCGATTACGCTCCGCATCGGTATGAAAACAGAGCGACTTCGCCGTGGAGATGCGTTCTACTTCACGGCAGATAAACAGCACAGCATCAAAAACCGCGGTAAGTCCACCGCGCAGATTATATGGGTTTCGTCACCGCCTAATTTTTAACTCATAGAATACAACTAATACTAAACTTTTTGTTACATTACAGGAGATTGAGATGGAAGAAAGAATTCTTGAGCTTTCGGGCATTTATAAAACCTTTGACGGTCAGGATATTTTAAACGGGATAGATCTCTATATTGAAAAGAACGAGTTTTTGACGCTTCTCGGTCCGTCGGGATGCGGAAAAACAACGCTTCTCCGTATTATCGGCGGCTTTCTGACGCCGACAGAGGGCAGTGTCTCATACAAGGGCAAGTGCATAAACGATGTTCCTCCCCATAAGAGAAATATCAACACCGTCTTCCAGCGCTATGCACTCTTCCCGAAGATGACGGTCGGCGAGAACATCGCTTTCGGTCCGAACATCAAAAAGTGGGATAAAAAGAAGATTGACCGCGACGTTGACGAGATGCTTGAGCTCGTAAGCCTCAAGGGTTTCCGCGACCGCGACGTTACGACGCTCTCGGGAGGTCAGCAGCAGCGCGTTGCAGTAGCGCGTGCGCTTATCAACAAGCCTGACATCCTTCTTCTCGACGAGCCGCCCGGCGCGCTCGACTTAAAGCTCCGCAAGGAGATGCAGATTGAGCTTAAGCGCATCCAGCAGGAAAGCGGTATCACCTTCGTTTACGTTACCCACGACCAGGAAGAAGCGCTCACGATGTCTGACACCATCGTTGTCATGAACGGCGGTAAGATTCAGCAGATAGGCACACCGCAGGACATCTACAACGAGCCGAAAAACGCTTTCGTTGCAGACTTTATCGGCGACAGCAACATTCTCCCCGCAAAGATGATTCGCGACTACGAGGTTTCGTTCCTTG
>JAZQSI010000023.1:0-7485 GCA_045629985.1 Eubacteriales bacterium | reverse complement strand
TTTCCACTATTGAACAGTAATTATGAAAACAAGAAGCTGTGAACTCTCGTTCACAGCTTCTTTCTGTTTATTTGTATCCGTTGGGGTTTTGCGACTGCCAGCGCCATGTGTCGCGGCACATATCGTCGAGATTTTTCTCTGCACGGAAGCCAAGCTCACGCTCTGCCTTTTCAGGGTCAGCGTAGCATGCTCCGATGTCGCCCGGACGTCTTTCAACTATCTTGTAATTGACATCCTTGCCGCATGCTTTTCCGAATGCACGCACCATATCAAGCACGCTGTATCCCGTACCTGTGCCAAGGTTGTAGGTAACAACTCCAACATCCGAAGATATCTTCTCAAGTGCCTTGAGATGACCGTTTGCAAGATCGACAACGTGGATATAGTCACGCACACCCGTACCGTCCGGCGTATCGTAGTCATTGCCGAATACAGAGAGGCATGCAAGCTTTCCGACCGCAACCTGCGAAATATACGGAACGAGATTGTTCGGAATGCCGTTCGGGTCCTCGCCGATGAGACCGCTCTCGTGAGCTCCGACGGGGTTGAAGTAGCGAAGGATTGCTATGTTCCATTCCTTATCCGAAACATGGAGATCGCGGAGGATTTCCTCAAGCATAAGCTTTGTTCTGCCGTAGGGGTTTGTGCAGGAAAGCGGGAAATCTTCCTTTATCGGCACTGTATGCGGATCTCCGTAAACCGTAGCAGATGAAGAGAAGACGATTCTCTTCACATTGTGCTTTGACATAATATCAAGAAGATTGAGCGTTCCCGTAATATTGTTGTGGTAATAGCGAAGCGGAATACTTACGCTCTCGCCGACAGCCTTGAGACCTGCAAAGTGAATGACCGCATCAATATCATTTTCTGCAAAAACTGCATCCGTTGCATCATAGTCAAGAAGGTCTGCCTTATAGAATTTGAAATCACGACCCGTGATTTTCTTCACACGGGAAAGCGATTCCTCCGAGCTGTTCGAGAGATTATCGAGAACTACAATGTCATACCCTGCCTCAAGAAGCTGAACGCATGTATGGCTTCCTATATAACCTACTCCGCCTGTTACCAATACTTTCAATTAAAACACCTCTTTTAGATTTTAAGAAAATCGCGCATCTTTGCTATCATCTCGTCTGCACGCTCGCGGCTTTCCATCTCACAAAAGATTCTGATGAGCGGCTCGGTACCCGAGAAACGCGCGATTATCCAACCGCCGTTCTCAAATGTTACTTTAACGCCGTCCGCCTTGCTGATGCCTTTTATGGCAACACCAAATTCGGGAAGCTCATCACCATCGTAGAGAACACGTCTGATTTCCTCTTTTTTCTCTTCCGAGAACTTGGTATCAAACTCAGACATCTGCATATAGCCGTATTTCTCATAAATCTCGGAAAGCTGCTCCGAAAGATGCTTGCCCGTCGTGCAAATCATCTCAACGAGAAGGGATGAAGCAAAGATACCGTCCTTTCCCTTTATGTGACCGCGAATAGTGAGACCGCCTGACGACTCGCCACCGATAAGCGCATCTGTCTTTTCCATCATTCCGCTTATGTGCTTGAATCCTACAGGAACCTCGTGGCACTTCTGCCCGAAATCTTCCGCAATTTTATCAAGAAGACCTGTTGTCGCAACATTTCTTACAACGTCGCCTCTCCAGCCCTTATACTTGAGAAGATAGTAGTAGAGAAGAAGCATAATCTCGTTCGGGTGGACAAACTTTCCGTTCTCGTCAATTATGCCGATGCGGTCAGCATCGCCGTCCGTGCCGATACCGAGATCGTACTTTTCTTCGACAACCATATTCGAAAGCTTTGAGAGCGTATGCGCCGACGGAGACGGAAGTCTGCCGCCAAAAAGCGTATCGTGGCGCTCGTTTATCGTGTCAACATCGCAACGTGCCGTCATAAGGATCGTCTGAAGCGCGGTTTTGGATACTCCGAACATCGGGTCAAGAAGCACGCGCATATTGCATGCTCTTATAGCATCCATATTTATCATACTTATTATACTATCAATGTACGAATTATACAAGTCCGCAATTTTTACCAAGCCACAATTTTTTGCTTTTTCAAAATCGAGTGTTTTTATCGCAACTCCGCGCTCGATGCGCTCTTCAAATGTCTTTGTTACGGCAATATCAGCATCGCGTCCGCCGCGCGTAAATACCTTTATACCGTTATACTCTGCAGGGTTGTGGCTCGCCGTGATTGCCATACCGTAGAGCGTATCAAGACTCTTCACGCCATACATAACAAGCGGTGTCGGCGCAATACGGTCAATAAAGTGAACGGTGATTCCGTTACCTGCAAAAACCTCTGCGACCCATTTCGCCGCGAAGTCAGAGAGGAAGCGTCTGTCATAGCCGATTACAATGCCGCGCTTCTGCTCGTTATTTTCAATTATATCATCCGCAACTGCCTGCGCAAGAGCGACGATGTTTGCCTTTATAAACTCATCGCCGATTATTGCACGCCAGCCGCCTGTTCCGAATTTCACCATTATCTCAATCTCCTAATCTACACGTACGCCCGTATCCTGGGTGAGGATTTTTCCGGGATATCCGAGTTTTCCAACTTCTTCAATTATCTTCTCTGCACACTCGCGCGGTGCATATACATAACAGCATCCGCCGCCACCCGAGCCGTTTATCTTTCCTCCGTATGCACCGTTTGCAATCGCTGTGTCGAGAATCTTCTCAATAGTGGGTGTGGAAATTCCGAGACCGTCGCGAAGATTTATGTGGTGCGCATAGATAAGACGTCCGAGTTCTTCGTCTATATCGCCGTCGCTATTTAAGAGCTCAATACCCTTTTTGAGAATCTTGTAGTTATCAATATTCGTAAGCACTTTCTTGCGGCGGAAGTCATCAAGTTTATCAACAAGCGAAACGTCCGCGCCACCGAATGCGAGGTGTTCAATTCCCTCGACACCGTATTCCTTAAGCTTTTCAAGTCCCTCAAGGGTGGGGATTTTCGATGCGGCAAGCACGCGAATTGTGTCTTTTCTCTCAAGTGAATCGAAAAGGATGAATACGCCGCCGAGCTTTCTGTCAATCGGGAATGCTTCGGTTCCGTTTTTGAATTTGAGATTTACAAGTCCGCCGAGCGCCGATGCGAACTGGTCCATCATGCCGCCCGGATGACCGAACTCTGCAACCTCTGATTCAAATGCGAGGCGAGCGATTTTATACGGATCCTTTGCATCGGGATGACCGATGCCCTCAAGGAGAGCTTTTATGATTGCGACAACCATCGTGCTTGAGGAGCACATGCCCTTGCCTATCGGAATCTCCGAATCCATCTTTATGTCAAAGCCGCGAAGAGGATATCCCTTTTTGAGAAGGACATTTATAGTGCTTCGCATAAAGTCTTCATCGCTGTCATATACAATTTCTTTTGAAATGTCGGTTATGTATTCCTGATAAAGCCCCTCTGTGTTTTCAACATTGAGCGCATCGAGCTTCTCGTCGCGGATTCTGATTTTGATGAGGCTGTCCTCACGCGGAGAAATCTCTGCAGAAAAGCGAAGGTTTATCGCAACCGCTACAACCTCAAGACCGAGGTAATCCTGATGCTCCCCGAAAAGGCAGAGTCTGGACGGGTTTGATACTTTAATTTTATTTAACATATTAAAAACACCCCTTGCAAAAAATGCTTTATTCGGTTATATTATAAACGTACATATATAATTTGTCTTTATATTATATGATGTTTCATTTGCACTTTCGGACATTTTCTTATTAGAGGTGATTTTATGAGTGATGTTTTCTCCCCTACAGAGCTTCCAAAAATCCTCGATGTTACACACATCGTGACTCTCCACGATTTTAAATATACGCGTGATTTTCTCTTTACGGGCGAAAGCCACGATTTCTGGGAAATGGCATTTATAAAGCGCGGTTCAGTCGGCGTTATGGCCGGAAGTTCGGGATATACCCTCGGTGCAGGAGAGGCAATCTTCCACGCGCCGAATGAGTATCACAACATCTGGGCAAACGGCGACTCGGCAGAGGTTGTCATCATAACATTTGTATGCAAAAGCCACGCCATGAAGTTTTTTGAAAGACGGCTTCTTTCGCTTTCGGACGACGAAATAAAAGTCATTGAATCCCTGCTCGCGCTAGGTGAGAAAACCTTTTCCGACCCGCCTGACATCGTCTATCAGAAGAAGCTCAACTTATCTCCTGATATAAAGCAAGGCTCCCTGCAACTTCTGAAACTTCGCCTCGAGGAACTTCTTATACTGCTTCTTCAAAATTCCGAAACCATCGACCGTGTCTCGCGAAAGAGCGAAGCGGCGGGCAGCGAAAACGACCGCCTTATCACAAACGCGATAATCCGCACTCTCACCGAACGCATATACGGGACAACTACGCTTGACGAGGTCTGTGCAGGTGTTCTTTTCAGCAAAAGTTATCTGAAAAAGCTTTTTAAAACCAATACTGGTTATTCAATTATGGACTACTACACGCACCTCAAAATAGAGCGTGCAAAAATACTTATCAAGGACGGAAAAATGTCCGTCTCGGAAATCTCCGAGCTTTTGGGCTATTCATCCATCCACTATTTTTCCCGCGTTTTCAAAAACAAGACGGGTCTCTCCCCCACGGAATACAAATCCTCTTTGACTTCTTCGTAATTTTATGTATAATAAATATGAACTTTTATAAGGAGAAACAGCTATGATATATTCTTTTGACGGCAAAACCCCGAAAATTGCAGAGAGCGCATTCATTGCAGAGAGTGCTGACATCATCGGTGATGTCACGATTGCAGAAAACTCAAGCATCTGGTTTGGAGCATCCCTTCGCGGAGACGAGGGTGCAATAGAAATCGGTGAGAATTCAAACGTTCAGGACAACGCAACAATACACAATAACACAAAAATCGGGCGCAACGTCACAGTCGGGCACAACGCGATTGTCCACGGCTGTGAAATTGAGGACAATGTCCTCATCGGTATGGGCGCAACTGTCCTTGACGGTGCGCGCATAGGCGAAGGTTCGCTTGTAGGTGCAGGCTCGCTCGTCACGGGCGGAAAAGTTTTCCCGCCAAAAAGCCTTATCCTCGGCTCACCTGCGAAAGCAGTGCGCGAGCTGACGGACGAGGACGTCGCAGGAAACATCAAAAACGCAGAAGAATACGTAAGACTTTCAAAAAAGTATAAAGGATAAGAAAAACTCCGTATGCAATGCATACGGAGTTTTGTTTTTCATCTTACGGACGCTGACCGAGACCGCCCTCGAGGGTGATTGTTTCACCCGTCATAAACTTGAAGTCAGGATGTGCAAGCTGGACACAAACGCGACCAATTTCAAGCTCTGCATCACCAAAGTGACCGACGGGTGGCATCTTTACGTTCTTCTCGAACGCTTCAGGGTATGCGTTTTTGAACTGCTCGAGCTGTGATGTCCATGCGAGCGGACAAACGATGTTTACGTTTACATTGTCCTTACCCCACTCTGTTGCGGCAACGCGAGTGAGACCGCGGATACCTTCCTTTGCAGCAGCGTATGCACACTGACCGAAGTTTCCAAATAAGCCTGCGCCTGATGCAAAATTGATAACCGTACCCTCTGTCTTTACAAGATGCGGATAGCACGCTTTCATATAGTAGAATGTAGCATAAAGACCTGAATAGAGAGAAAGGTCAAACTGCTCTGTTGTATGCTCTGCAAGCGGAACACCCGATGCGGAAGCCTGAGCGTTGTTGATGAGGACGTCAATTCTTCCAAACTCCTCTATCGTCTTCTCAACTACCATATTTACGATAGCTTCGTTGTCTGCTCCTGCAGAAATATCAGCCTGGAGAATAAGAACCTTTATACCGTAGAGTCTCTCGAGTTCTTCTTTCGCATCCTCAAGCTTCTTTACGTTTCTTCCCGTGATAACGAGGTTTGCGCCCTCTTTAGCGTACGCAGTAGCGATACCGTATCCGATTGAACCGCAACGACCGTCAGAGAGAACTGCGCGTCCTGCGCCTGTGATGATAGCTGTCTTACCTGTTAAAAATCCCATTTTAAACGCTCCTTTTTATATTAATTCTTTTACTATTGCATTGAGTTCGTCATACTTCGCCATAACATCGCGCACGAGTGCAATCTGCGAGCGGACGCGGACGAGGTTGTGACCGGGGTAGTCCGTCTTGAAATACTTATCCCCCGTAAGATAGTCATCAAGGAATCTGCCCGCAAGCTCCATTCCGATAACTATAACGCTGTCAACAAGGTTTTCCTTTTCCTTGTTTGTAAGTACCTCGCCACAGGATTCAAGGAAGCCTTTTGTGAAAGCACGGAACTTTTCCTTATCCATTGATACCTTAGAAATATCAGGCTCGTCTTCCTTCGCGGTGTTTGCAGAAAATCTCACCGCATCGCCATAGTCGTGGAGCGCGATACCCGGCATAACTGTATCAAGGTCGATTACCGCGAGAGCCTTATTCGTTTCGGTATCAAAAAGAACGTTGTTGCACTTTGTGTCGTTATGTGTAACACGGAGCGGAATCTCTCCCGCTTTCTGCATCTTCGTAAGCTTTACCGCGCGGTCGTAGTTATCTCGGAAGAAAGCAATTTCTTCCAAAGCGCTCTCCACTCTGCCGATTCTGTTTTCCTCAACGTGTTCAAACAGAGTCTGCATGCGCTTTTCCGTATCGTGGAAATCAGGAATGGTTTCATAGAGCGTTGAAGCATCAAAATCACCGAGCATCATCTGGAACCTGCCGAAAGCAAGGCCCGCCTGCTCAAGCACCTCAAGGTCGTCGCAGGTGTCGTATGTTACTGAATTGTCAATAAAACGGTATGCTCGCCAGCACTTGCCGACATTGTCGAAAATGCAACTCTCACCATCCGCACTTTTTAAGAACTTAAGAACCATTCTGTCGCTGTTTTCAGAAAGTTTCTCCCGTATATGCGATGTAACACGAGAGATGTTATCCATCATCTTCATCGGCTTTCTGAAAACGTAGGTATTAATCTGCTGGACGATGTATGTATCTTCCTCACCGTTTTTTCTCACGGTAACCTTGAACGTGTCGTTTATATTTCCACTTTTAATGACATCGCAGACAACTATCTCCCCTTCGATGCCAAGCTTCTTGCAAATCTTTTCAATAGTCAAGAAAAACACTTCCCTATTTTTTGATAAAAGGTATCTCTGCTATATTTTTTATAAGGTTTTCCGATGCAAGCTTTCCGACCTCGGACGAAAGAACCTCTTCAAAGCCGAAGTCGAGATTAACCGCATCGTGGCAGTCGGACGTGAGAAGAAGCTTTGCTCCGCGCGCGCACAGCTTTTTCAATATATCAAGTGACGGGTACGGGTTCTTTCTGTATCCCCTTGCCATAGCTCCCGTGTTGATTTCAAAAATCTTTCCCGTGGGAATAAGCGCGTCCAGGGCCTTTTCCACCGCCGCAACATATCTCGGATGCGAGGTAGAGAAAAGGTCCTCGTTTTCGTTAAACTTCGTGATAAGGTCAATATGCCCGAT
>JAZQSI010000022.1:0-3641 GCA_045629985.1 Eubacteriales bacterium | reverse complement strand
GGTTACATATTTTGACGTTGAGGACGCTCTTCACAACTGCCAGGTATTCTCGGATGTTGAGAAAACCTTTGATGAGGTTCAGAAGATTACGCACTGCACAACAGGTTGCGGCGGTTGCCACCAGAAAATTCTCGATGCAATTTCAGAAATAATGATGAATAAGTAATGAAAACCCCTCGGTTGAAACTCAACCGAGGGGTTTGTATTTAGAAGCCGATGATTACAAATCCTGCAGCAGGGATAGTAGCTTCGAATGTGTTGTCGTCAATTCTCTCAAGTGAGCAGGAGCCGAGAGCTTCCTTGAGGACGTGCGGAGTTGTTTTATCCTTGAAAGAGATAGTAACATGTTTGTCAGCCTCGTGGTGGAGAGTGTTACCAAGCTTAAGGCTTCTCTCGTTACCCTCGTTATTGAAAATCGAGAGATATCTCTTGCCGTTTTCATCAGTTGAAACGAGCCAGCAGAGGTCAGAAACGTATGCGGGCATAACTTCTTTTGCAAGACGCTTGATTTCTGCTTCAAGCTTTGCGATGTCAGCAGACTTGAGAACACGGAACTTATCACCTTTTGCCTTTGCAAACCCTCCGTTCGGAGTAGCGTCAATGAGGTAAGCATACTTTGAAAGAGCTTCTTCGTTTGTATCCGCGTAAACGATATCGAACAGGTCACCGAAACGTGAGTTTGTGATGGTGTGGCCTTCGTTTCCGATTACCTCTGTTCTCGCAAAGGCGAGCTTTAAGACATCTTCAATGTGACCGTAGTATTTCTTTTCAGAATCAGAAAGAACACAGCGCATATATGTATCTCTCGGATTTCCGAACTCACAGGTATCCCAGATTTCGGGAAGCTCCATACATGCATAGTCTGTCGGAAGAACGATAGCAAAAGGAACTTCTGCGCGGATTCCGCGGAAGTCGAGCGCAGTATTGATAAAGTCCTTCTTTACTCTGCCGTAGTCGGAGAGAGTGAACTCTTCCATATCCGTATATGAGCAGTTGAGACCCCATTCTTCAGAGAAATAGTCAGCACCTGCCATAAGAGCATAAAAATAAATTCTGTTCTGGAGATAACGTGAGCTACCGCCGTTTTCACCGTGGCTTGTGAAGTCGTCTGGATGCTCTGACTGGTCGAGATACCATTCGTTTGAGGAATGGGTATTGAAGCAGGGCATAGAGTAAATCGCGTTGCCGTCTTCTCTGATTTCTCGCCAACATTCGTAATATGCACCCCATGTCTTGCCCTTTGCCTTTGCCATACCGCGGGCGAGAGCAAGCTGCTCGCGCATGAGCGGAATCTGGCATCCTACCTCAGGCATAAATGTTTTCATGCCGAGATCGTCGTGAATCTTCGTTGCCATATAGTAGCTGTCGCAGGGGAGAACGAGACCGTCAACTTTCGCCATCTTGCGAGTGTAGAATTCCCGAAGCTCTTTTATAAAATCAGCAGGAGTATCCGCATAGCGCATCTTGGCATAAACCTCGGGAAGGTCCTGGAAGAATGTCGGGAGAAGCTCGCCGTTTTCGTCTCTTTCGTAAGTGGCAGAGGTTCTCGTACGAAGCTCATTTACGTCATACGGACCTTTATCTCCGTTCATAACCTGAAGAATTGCATCCCAGTCGCAGTTGCGGCGGTTAGATCCGCTTTCATGGAGCTGGAAGCCGAGAAACCAATCTCCGAGAATATCGCGATATTCTTTTATGAGGCTTTTGTCAAAGTCGTATTCGTGGTATGTGCATCCGCCTGCGATTCTGTCAACATAGAACGGGATTTTCTCTCCTTTTATAAGCGAATGGATTGCGCTTCCCTTTGCGGCATACTTATTGAATTTTATATCATCGGTCATTGAAAAAACGTGCTGAATCTTAAATCCGCTGTCGCGGTTGAGAAGCCCGTTTTTTTCAAGAGCCTTGATGTGCCAGTCGTTGTAAACGTGGAAGAATTTCATGAAATCTTCTCCTTTGCTTTTCGGTATCTTTGCTGTAATTCTACCATTTGTGGAATATAGTATCAATATATTATGCTATAAATAAAAGGTAATTTTCTATAAAAAAGAATGGTGCTCGGATGAACACCATTCTTTGTAAGATTTTTAGAAACCGATGATTGCAAATCCTGCGGCGGGGATTGTAGCTTCAAATGTATTGTCGTCGATTCTCTCAAGTGAGCAGGAGCCGAGAGCTTCCTTGAGGACGTGCGGAGTTGTCTTGTCCTTGAAGGAGATTGTAACTCTTGTGTCAGCTTCACGGTGGAGAATGTTTCCTTTCTTAAGGTCACGCTCGTTACCGTCGTTGTTGAAGATTGAGAGATATCTCTTGCCGTTTTCGTCAGTAGATACGAGCCAGCAGAGATCAGAAACGTATGCCGGCATAACTTCCTTTGCAAGACGCTTGATGTCAGCTTCAAGCTTACCAATATCAGCAGATTCGAGAACGCGGAATTTATTACCTGCCTTCTTTGCAAACTCACCGCTCGGAGTTGCATCGATGAGGTATGCGTACTTTGAAAGAGCTTCTTCGTTTGTATCGGCATAAACGATATCAATGATATCCGGAATATGAGCGTTTGTGATTGTGTGGCTTTCGTTGCCGACAGGTGCCTTTTCGAGGAAGCAGAGCTTGAGGACTTCTTCGATGTGGCCGTAGTACTTCTTCTCTGCATCTGAAAGCTTGCAACGGAGATAAGTCTCACGCGGTTTACCGAATTCGTACTCGTCCCAGATTTCGGGGATTTCCATGCAGGCGTAGTCTGTCGGGAGAACGATTGCAAACGGAATTTCTGCGCGTATTCCCTGGAAGTCAAGCGCAGTATTTATAAAGTCCTTCTTTATTCTGCCGTAGTCGGAGAGCGTGAAGTCTTCCATATCCGTATATGAGCAGTTGAGACCCCATTCTTCACCGAAGTAGTCAGCACCTGCCATGAGCGAGTAATAGTAAATTCTGTTCTGGAGGTAACGTGAGCTACCGCCGTTTTCGCCGAAGGTTGTAAAGTCGTCACCGTGCTGCTCCTGAGTGAGGTACCATTCGTTTGACGGATGTGTGTTGAAGCACGGCATGCAGTAATACGGGCTTGACATACCGTCACGAACCTCTCTCCAGCATTCGTAGTATGTACCCCATTTCTTACCTGCGGCCTTAGCCATACCGCGAGCGAGAGCAACCTGCTGGCGCATAAGCGGAATCTGGCAGCCGACTTCAGGCATAAATGTTCTCATACCAAGCTCGTCCTGAAGCTTTGTAGCCATATAGTAGCTGTCAACAGGGAGAATCTTGCCGTCAACCTCAGCCATCTTGCGTGCGAAGAGGTCGCGGATTTCTTCAATGTATTCAGCGGGAGTTTCTGCATATTTTCTTGCAGCATAAACACTGGGAAGGTCCTGCGAAAGAGTGGGGAGAATCGTGCCGTCAGTTGCCTTTTTTGCTGTGGGCGGATAGAGAGCCTCGTTGAGCTTCTCAACGTCATACGGACCCTTTGCGCCGTCCATGCGGCGGAGGATCGTCTGCCAGTCTGAATTTCTGCGGTTTGATGCGCTCTCGTGGAGCTGGAAGCCGAGGAACTCGTCACCGAGGATGTTGTTATACTCACGGATGAGCTCTTTATCAAAATTGTACTTATAATATGTAACGCCCCCCTGGATTCTATCAAC
>JAZQSI010000021.1:0-53714 GCA_045629985.1 Eubacteriales bacterium | reverse complement strand
TACCTGTGATATCCTCAGGTGAGGTTTCAAGACGAACAAGGATTACCTTTTCGCCACGGTTGTTCCAAGCCTCTGCATCCTCAGCGTTGAAAACAACCTTACCGCAAGCAGCCCCGGGAGAAGCGCTGAGGCCCTTACCTGCAGGAGTAGCAGCTTTAAGAGCCTTGGTGTCGAACTGGGGATGAAGAAGAGTGTCAAGGTTACGGGGATCGATCATTGCAACTGCCTGCTTCTCATCGATCATGCCCTCGTCAACGAGGTCACACGCGATCTTAAGAGCAGCCTTAGCGGTTCTCTTACCGTTACGGGTCTGGAGCATGTAAAGCTTACCGTCCTCAACGGTGAACTCCATATCCTGCATATCTCTGTAGTGATTTTCAAGAATTGCACAAACCTTATTGAATTCCTCGAATGCTGCAGGGAACTTCTGTGCCATCTCAGCGATGGGCATAGGAGTACGAACACCTGCAACAACGTCCTCACCCTGTGCATTGGTAAGGAACTCACCCATAAGACCGCGCTCACCGGTAGCAGGGTCACGGGTAAATGCAACACCGGTACCGCAATCGTCACCCATGTTACCGAAAGCCATCATCTGAACATTAACAGCGGTACCCCAAGAATAAGGAATATCGTTGTCACGACGGTAAACGTTTGCTCTGGGGTTGTCCCAAGAACGGAAAACAGCCTCAACAGCGCCCATCAACTGCTCCTTAGGATCAGAGGGGAAGTCCTTACCGATTTTGTTTTTGTATTCAGCCTTGAACTGATTTGCAAGTTCCTTGAGGTCATCAGCGGTGAGGTCGAGGTCGGATGTAACACCCTTTTCTTCCTTCATCTTGTCGATAAGCTGCTCGAAGTACTTCTTGCCGACTTCCATAACAACGTCGGAGTACATCTGGATAAATCTTCTGTAGCAGTCCCAAGCCCAACGCGGATTGCCTGACTTTGCAGCCATAACGTTGACAACGTCTTCGTTAAGACCGAGGTTGAGGATTGTGTCCATCATACCGGGCATGGATGCACGAGCACCTGAACGAACAGAAACGAGGAGCGGATTTTCGGTGTCACCGAACTTCTTTCCGCAGATATCCTCAAGTTTCTTCATGTGCTCGAGAATTTCAGCTTCGATTTCGGGAGCGATAACCTTGCCGTCATCGTAATAGCGTGTGCAAGCTTCTGTTGTAACAGTGAATCCCTGGGGAACAGGCATTCCGAGGCTTGTCATTTCTGCGAGGTTAGCGCCTTTGCCTCCGAGGAGGTTTCTCATAGAACCATTGCCTTCGGAGAACAGGTATACATACTTAGTACCCAAAAATATCATTCCTTTCTATTAATTACCTAAACAGTATAACATACTTTAAAAGAAATTTCCACAAAAAAAATAAATTACTCGCAAAAAACGAGTAATTATTTTTTATGTCGAAAAAAACGATATAAAATATTGGGCAAAATTCTCGCTTATTTCATAAAAACAGCTTCGGCAAATTTCATGAAAATGCCAGAAAAATCGAGCTTTCCGACGTCCTCGGCAGCGACGAGGGGAACTGTCTGCACGATTTCTCCGTCCGAGAGAATTTCGATTTTGCCAAGAGTCTGTCCCTCTGTTACCGGAGCTTTCACATTCTCTGAAAGTTCAATGTTTTTTGTAAGCGAAGAAGCCTTGCTCTTTTCTGTGAGAACAAAGGCAGAACCGGAAAGCTTTATCCCGACACACTCGCTCTTTCCGAGGACAACGGGAACATCGGAGAGGTTTATTCCTTCTGTGGCATCGCAGAGAGAGTAATTTGCAAATCCGTAGTTGAGAAGCGTTGCGGCATCTGCAAAACGCTCTTTGCTTGACGGAGCTGCCATAATCGCTGCGATGAGCTCCATACCATCGCGTTCCGCGGTAGCGGAAAGACAGTACTTTGCGTTTCCGGTAGAGCCGGTTTTGAGCCCTGTAATACCCTGATATGAGCGTATAAGTTTATTCGTGTTTGCAAGAGTAAATGCTCCGTTTCGCAGAGAATCCATCCAGGTTGTGGAGTATTCTTTTATCTTGTTGTGACGTATGAGTTCTCTTGACATAACCGCAATATCATGCGCGCTTGTGAGGTGTCCTTCTGCATCAAGTCCCGTGCAGTTTACAAAAGTAGTGTCGTTCATTCCAAGCTCCTTTGCGCGGGTATTCATAAGTTCAACAAAACCTGCTTCACTTCCTGCAATCGCCTCAGCCAACGCTACTGCGCTGTCGTTTCCGGATGCAATCACAGTAGCCTTGAGAAGGTCGTTTACGCTCATTGTTTCACCGGGAGAGAGAAAAACCTGCGAGCCCCCCATGCTTGCGGCGTGTTCGCTGACGGATATCGAATCTTCAAGCTTGAGTTTACCGTTCTCAAGTGCTTCCATAACGAGGAGAAGTGTCATAACCTTTGTGACACTTGCGGGGGGAAGACGAGTGTGGGCGTCTTTTTCAAACAGGATTTTTCCGGTGCTTTTTTCCATAACAACCGCGGATGGAGAAGCTATTTCGCCTGCAGATACTGCAGCTTGAGCGGGTAGTAGCAAAAAAGAAAATACAAGTAAAAAGCAAAGTGTTTTTTTCAAAACGGCACCTCCGAATAAATTATATAGCAATATACGATTTTTCATATGTGGACATGAGTGATAGCGTGTACAAATTTTAAATCTTTGGCATAAGATGTTGGTGAAAGGGGGAATTTCTGTGAATTCGGTTTATTTGACAAGCAGATCGATTACCTATGCGCAGAGAATGGAAAAAGTGCTTATAAAGAACGGCATTTCCGCGCATATTGAGCGTCCCGAACTTGAGATTACAGAGCGTGGTTGCGCTTATGCAGTGGTGGTTTCGGAAGGTTTTTTTGCCGAGGCGATAGATGTCCTCAGATATAATGGGATTTTGCCGGTAAAAGCGGTTGTACGCGATAGATACAACGGTTATAAGGTGATAGATATATGATTTATCTTGACAATGCCGCGACGACGTTCAAGAAGCCTCAGAGCGTGCTTGATTCGGTTATGAATGCGTATAAAGAGAGTACGAGCGTTGGTCGCGGAGGATATGAAAGCGCAATGAAAGCCGCAGAAACGGTTTACGGCGCACGAGAAAAGGCAGCAGAGCTTTTTGGCGCAAGTGCACCTGAACAGGTTGTATTTACAAGCAATGCAACACACGCGCTAAATTTGGCGATAAAAGGCGTGTTGCGTGAGGGAAACTGCGTTATTTCAGGATACGAGCACAACTCTGTCGTCAGACCAATAAAGGCATGTCGTGGGCTTGAATGTAGAATTGCGACGGGAAAACTCTTTTGTCCTGAAATAATTGCAAGAAGTTTTGAGAGGCTTATTGATAAAAATACCGTTTTTGCTGTATGCACACATATGTCAAATGTGTTCGGGTATATACTTCCGATAGAGCGAATAGACGAAATCTGTTACAAAAAGGGAGTTCCGCTTATTATCGATGCCTCGCAGTCTGCAGGGAGTCTGCCTATAAAAATCTCGCGACTTCTCGCTTGCGTCTGCATTTGTATGCCGGGGCATAAGGGGCTTTACGGACCGCAAGGAACGGGACTTCTCGTTTGTCGTGAGGGAGAAAAACTGAATACAATTATTGAGGGTGGAACAGGAAGTGTGTCACGTGATATCACACAGCCTGCCTTCATGCCGGACAGACTTGAGTGCGGAACACATAACGTGCCGGGAATTGCGGGCCTCTCGGCTGGTATGTCATATATAACAGAGCGCGGAGAGGGTGCAATAATGCGTCATGAGAGAAGTCTTATGCGGGAAATTGCCCGCGGTTTGAGAAGACTTGAGGGAATAAAAGTGTTTTCGAGCAGTGACGCTTTATTGCAAGGGGGAGTTCTCTCTTTTGTGTCGGATAAAATGAGTGCTGAAGAAATTGCAAATGTGTTGAGTGATAAAAAAATCGCAGTACGAAGCGGGTTTCACTGTTCTCCACTTAGTCACGAAAGTGTCGGAACGGTGAAGGGAACAGTGCGTGTAAGTGTAAGTGACTTTACAGATGAAAACGAGGTTGACGTCTTCTTGAAAACGCTTTCTGATATCCTTTCTGAGCGGCAAAAAACTACAAACTAAAAATTTTCTGTAAATTAATAAAAAAAGGTTTCCCAAACACCCTTTTTTGTGCTATTATATATAATATAGTATTTTATGGCAGAGAGGTGTGTTTGATGGAGCTTTTTAATCAAGCAATCAGAGATCTCGCGATATTCGGTCTATGGGATTTGGTTGACATTGCCGTAGTCTCTTATATCGTTTATAAGTTAATAAAGCTTTCGCGAAATACGAATGCAGGAAGGGTTATCAAGGGCGTAATACTTTTGCTGCTTGTTGCGCAGGTTTCGGGTCTTTTGGGTCTGAATATCTTAAACTTCCTGCTTGTCAATACGCTCCAGCTCGGTCTTCTTGCTCTTGTTGTCTTGTTCCAGCCTGAACTTCGCCGTGTGTTTGAAAAAGTTGGAAGCAAGAAATTTCGCTTCTATACAGACAAGGACGTTGAGCCATCAGAGGTTGAGAATGCGATTGCTCAAACGGTGGAGGCTTGCAAGAGCCTTTCGTGGTCAAGAACCGGTGCACTTATTGTTTTTGAGAGAGATATAGTTATTTCAAGCGTGCTTAAAACCGGAACCGTCCTTGATTCCAAGGTCAGTGCAGAGCTTCTGAAGAATATCTTTTTCCCGAACACTCCAATGCACGACGGTGCTCTTATAGTCCGTAACGGCAGAGTGGCAGCGGCAGGGTGCATGCTTCCGCTCTCAGCGAACACGAACCTGAGCAAGCAGCTCGGTATGCGGCATCGTGCCGGCGTAGGTATGAGTGAAAACTCTGATGCCGTTGTCGTTGTTGTTTCCGAGGAAACGGGTTCTGTTTCAGTTGCAATCGGTGGTATGCTTAAGCGCCACCTTGCTCCGGAAACTCTTGAAAAGCTTCTCAGAAACGAGCTTATGCCGACTGTTGAGGAAGAAAAGCAGAAGACACTCTGGGGATTTATTGTCGGCATTTTTACGAAGAAAAAGGAAGATGAAGAGATATGAAACGTAGTGCTATGATGGATTGGTTGAAAAAATATGATGTATTGACCAAAGCGCTTTCCGTTTTAATCGCTTTGGTTCTCTGGCTGTATGTTGTGAATGTTGTGAATCCTTCAACAGAGCACACATACCGCGGAATAACCCCTGTTTTTGTAGGGGAAGAGACAATCAGGACTTCCCAGAATCTTATGGTTGTCGGTAAATATACAGTTGATGTCAAGATTTCGGGCAGTCGTAAGGACATTCGTTCGCTCGATAAGAATGACATACGCGTAGAGGTTGATTTATCAACGCTTACAGGACCCGGAACGTATGAACTTCCGATAACGATTGCTCCGCTTTCTTCTGCATATACAATACGCAGAAAGTATCCTGAAAAGCTTGAGGTTACGGTTGATAAAGAAATCGTCAAGGTTCTTCCTGCCGAAATCAGTATGGATGACCTTGTAGCTGACGGGTACATAATCAATCATGACGGAATAACAAAGTTTCCGCATGAAGTAAGGCTCGTCGGCCGTCAGGAGGAAATTGACAAGATAGCCAGAGTTATGGTCGAGATTCCGCAGAAAAAGCTTAAATCCTCCATTACGGGTAAAATGGAGTTCCATTACTATGACGGTGAAGGAAAGCAGATAAAGAAATCTTCCGTCACGGCAGACTGTGACGCAATAGATGTAAGCATTCCTGTTTACAAGCAGAAGGAGCTCCCTCTTTATGTTGACGTTAATGGCAGTGAGGCGTTCAAAAGTCATGTCCGCGCAAACTTTGAGCCGCAGACCATTCTTGTTGCCGGTGAGGAAAGTGTTATTGAGCAGATGACGGGAATATCTGCAGGAAGTGTGGAGATTTCAGAAATCGACTCCGGAATTCTTAAAGAATTTGAGCTTTTAATGCCTGAAGGAATTATAAACTTAAGCGGGCTTGAGAGCGTTTCTGCAAACGTATCTCTTGATGGACTCGGCAAAAAGACCGTGACGACATCTCTTATTGAAATCACAAATACCGATTCTTTGCCTACGGGTTATAAAGTCCGCCCGTATACGAAGAAACTGAGCGTTGAGCTTCTTGGTACGCATGAGGCGCTTGAAAAAGTAAGCTCAGGTAACGTCCGTGCGATTGTTGATCTTAAGTCAAGTTCGCTCAGCCGCGGAAGACATCCGAAGAAGGCAAAGATTGTCATTGACGGAGTAGAGAACGTAGCTCCTGCCGATGAAGATAAATACACAGTATATGTTGAAGTAAGCTAAAATGTTTGGATATATAAAACCGTTTAAACCTGAACTCAAGATGCGAGAGTATGAACATTACCGCTCGGCTTATTGTGGCTTGTGCAACGCTCTGAAGAGCCGATATGGCTTTTTATCACGCTTTATTGTTAATTACGATTTCACTTTTGTTGCGCTTGCTTTGGAATCTGCAGGAACCTACAAAAGCGAAGTGAAAAAGAAGCGGTGCATCGCGTGTCCGTCGGGAAGAATGTGTATTCTGTCCGAGGTGTACGATAAAACTGCGGATATCTCGGTAATTCTTTTCTACCTCAAACTCTGCGACGATGTTGCTGATACGGGTTTTTTGAAAGGTATCTTCAAGTACCGCATCCCAAGGCTTCTTTTAAAACCTGCCTATAAGCGCGCAGGAAAGAGAAATCCTCATTATGCCGAGTGCGCAAAACGGCTTTATTCGGAGCTTTCGCTCCTTGAGGCGGCAAGAGTGCCATCGATAGATGAGCCTGCGGATAAGTTTGCAAAGATGCTTGAGGCTCTTGTTGATGAGAAGCAGGAAAACGCGAGAATTCTCTCGCAGATGTTATATCACATAGGTCGGTTTGTGTATATTATCGATGCGCTTGACGACCTTTCGGAAGATGCGAAGCGGGATGAATACAATCCGATTGCAGAGCGCTTCGGTGTATTTTCAGGGACATTGCCAGAAGACATCAAAAATGAGGTTCTGACAACTCTTGGTCATAGCAGGGATGCAGTTAAACTTGCTTTTGACCTTCTTTATGAGAATGAAAATACGGGACTTATAAAGAATATTATTGAGCTTGGAATGGAACATTCCGTATATACGGTTACACATAAGGAGAAGTAATTTATGAAAGACCCATACGTAGTGCTTGGTGTGTCAAGTTCGGCATCAAACGATGAAGTGAAAAGGGCATATCGCGAACTTGCAAAAAAATATCACCCGGACAACTATATAAACAATCCGCTTGCAGACCTCGCGGAGGAGAAGATGAAAGAAATCAACGAAGCATATGATTCGATTATGAATTCGCGTGCATCTTCATCGAGCTATTCAGGCTCCTCTTCGGGTTCATATTCGCGTGGTAGCGGGAATTCGAGTTATGCTGAAATACGCCGCGCGATTTCGGAGAATAATATTTTTCTTGCAGAGCAGCTTCTTTCTCAGATCCCGACACATGATGCGGAGTGGAACTTCCTTATGGGAAGCGTTATGCTCAGAAAAGGCTGGTACGACAACGCGAGAACGTATTTTCAGAAGGCGTATTCAATGGAGCCGAATAACCCCGAATACGCAGAGGCGCTCAACCGTATGAGTGCATCAGGTGGTGCAAGCTCATTCGGCGGAGGAATGGTCACACCGTGTGACTGCTGCGCAGGGCTTATGTGTGCAGATTGTTTGTGTGACTGTTGCTGATATGAGAAAAGAAACAAAAAACATTACGCTTTGTGCCTCGTTTACAGCGCTATCGGTAGTTTTTGCTTTTTTGTCTTCAGCATTTCCGAATATGTCGCTTACAATCCTTGCGATTTGCGGGGTTATTTCTGCTTTCGCACTTTCCGAATGCGGGTATAAGTATGCGATTCTGATGTACGTTGCAGTTTCTGTTATTTCGGCAGTTTTCGTGCCAGATAAAGCCTGCGTTGTTTTATACGTGCTCCTTTTCGGACATTATCCGATTGTCAAAACGCTCGTTGAAAGAGTGGGGAAGAAATGGCTTTCGTGGGTTATAAAGCTCGTTATTGCAAATCTCCTCGCGTTTGCGGCGTTGTATGTAACGCTTGTGCTTTTGGACACGGTCGGAGAGATTATAATTATGGGCAGAAAGTACTTCTTTTTGTTCTATAACATTGCAGTTATTCTCTATGACATTTGCATTGGAAAAATAATGTTTTTGTATATGGCAAAACGTGGCAGAGGCGGCAGATTTCATTGACAAATATTAAAGAAAATTGGTATAATATTTTTATTGCACTAAATTGTTACGGAAGCAGAGGGAAAGACTATGGTAAAAAGTATGACGGGCTACGGAAGAGCCTCTGAAAACTTACATAAACGTGGTATTACGGTTGAGGTAAAGAGTGTCAACCACAGATATCTTGACTGCACAGTCAAGACATCCAGAACTTATGCATTTCTTGAGGATGCGGTCAAGGCGGCAATCTCGTCAAAGGTTGCAAGAGGTAAAGTTGACGTTTTCATAACGATAGACAATTCTGAAGCGGAAAATGTTACGGTAAAACTTAATCAGTCGCTTCTTGACGGTTATTTTAAAGCGTTCAAGACGCTTGAAGAAAGCTACGGCATCCGCGGTATCGGCTCTGTTTCCGAGGTTATGAGAATTCCCGATGTTCTCACCGTCGAAAAGGAAGACGACGATGCAGACGAGCTCACGGCAGACGTGACGAGTGTTCTTGTGGCCGCTCTTGAAGGTCACGCTGAGATGAGAGTTAAAGAGGGAGCAAGGCTTGCGGAGGATATACTTTCACGACTTGACCTTATCGAAAAGCTTGCGGCAACCGTTGAAGAGCGCTCTCCCAAGTGTGTTGAAGAATATCGAGCACGTTTAGAGGCGAAGATGCAGGAGATTCTCGACAACACGATGATTGAGCCGCAGAGAATCCTTACCGAGGCTGCAATTTTTGCAGATAAGATTGCAATTGACGAAGAAACCGTCCGCCTCCACAGCCACATCGCCCAGTTCCGCGATATGTTGAAGTCCGGCGGTGCAATCGGCAGAAAGCTTGATTTTCTCGTTCAGGAGCTTAATCGTGAGGTCAACACGATGGGCTCAAAGGCAAACGACCTTGAGATTACCTCGACGGTTGTTGATATAAAGGCTGAAATTGAGAAGATTCGCGAACAGGTTCAGAATATAGAATAAGGGGCGAGGTTTAAGGTGAAATTAGTTAACATAGGATTTGGTAACGTAGTTTCGGCGGAGAGAATAATCACCGTCGTAAGCCCGGAGTCTGCTCCGATAAAGAGAATGGTGCAGGAAGCAAAAGAAAGAGGTATGCTTATCGATGCCTCTTACGGCAGAAGAACGCGTGCCGTCATAATTATGGACAGTGACCATATTGTTCTTTCGGCAATATTGCCGACATCCATTTCAAACCGTGTAAACGGTAAAGACGCTGCAGAATCACAGGACGAAGGTTCTGATATAAAATAAACTTTGGAGGAAAAGTGCTATGATGTTATATCCGTCAATGAGCCAGCTTTTAAAGGAGGTAAACGGAAGATACCTTCTCGTTAACCTTGCGGCTCGCAGAGCAAGAGAAATTGCAGAGTATGCAGAAGAGGAGAGAATCGAGCTTTCTGATAAGCCGGTAAGCCTCGCTATCGAAGAGATTGCAAACGGAAACCTTTCTGCAACACAGATAGAAGACTAAACTCTTCGGAGGGATTTTTTTGGAGAAGCAGATTGTCGCAACGGTTGCGGTAGAAGCCGCCACTTATGCGATTGATAAGCCGTATGAATATTCTATTCCGGCGTCCCTTGCGTCAAAAATAGTTCCGGGAGTTCGTGTGCGCGTCGATTTCGGTCGCGGCAGAAGAAGGTGCGAGGCGATTGTTCTTGAGCTTCGCGAGCTTTCGGAGGAAACACACTTCAAACTCAAACCGATTCGGGAAGTTCTCGATGACGCTCCGGTGTTTGATGCAAAGCTTATTCGCCTTGCCTTATGGCTTCGCGAACAGTGTTTCTGTACTTTTTTTGACGTAGCGCGGGCAATGCTTCCCTCGGGCGTATGGCATAAGTTTGATACGCTCTATATCCCGGCAGAGAATGCTTCTTTTGAGGAGGCGGAGGCGGCAGTTTCCGATATCCCGTCGGGTGAGGAAATATGTCGGATTATTTTTAGTTCTCCAAATCCCGTGAAGAAGAGTGAGCTTAAAAAACTCTACGAGGCGGAAGTGCTTGAGAAAGTTTTAAAAAAGCTTCTCTCGATCGCTTTTATTTTGGAGAAGGAATATTTTACAACAAATGTGTCGGACAAGACCGAAAGGCTTGTCCGAATTGACGTATCAAAAGAAGAAATTGCAGAGTATATAAAACGCAAAAAGCCTAAATCCTCATCAGTGGATGCGCTGACACTTCTCTCTGATATGGGAGCTGTCACATCACATGAGCTTTGCTATTTTACAGGGATTACGACATCCCAGCTCAATACTTTGAAAAAGAATGGCATAGTGCATTTTGAAGATATAGAAGTGTACAGACGTCCAAAACCGTCCGAGCTTGCGACGCGGCAAGAGGTAGTTCTTAACGAAGAGCAGAGCAAAGTGTTTTCGGAAATTTCCGGAAAGATTGCAAAAGGACCATCGTGTGCATTGCTTTACGGGGTTACGGGAAGCGGAAAAACTCTTGTGTATTTCAAGCTTATTGAAGAAGTCATCGCGCGAGGAAAGACCGCAATTTTGCTTGTTCCTGAAATCGCGCTTACGCCACAGCTCCTTTCTCGCGTATATGCTTATTTCGGCAATCGCACTGCCATAATGCACAGTGCGCTTTCTGTCGGAGAGAGATATGACGAGTGGAAGAGAATAAAAAACGGAGAAGTTGACGTTGTCGTAGGTACACGCTCTGCGATTTTTTCACCGCTTTCGAATATAGGAATAATCATTCTTGATGAGGAACAGGAAGACACATACAAGTCTTCAACAAATCCGCGATACCATGCAAGAGAGGCGGCAAAATTCCGCTGTGTAAGTGATTCTGCACTACTTGTTCTCGGTTCTGCAACTCCGTCAGTTGAGAGTATGTATTACGCAAAAAGCGGGAAGTATAGCTTACATACGCTTGCAAACAGATTTAACGAAAAACCGCTTCCAAGAGTAATCGTTTCCGATCTTCGTAAAACGCTCAAATCAGGCAGCGACAGTGTTATCGGCAGAGAGCTTTATGAGGAGCTTGCAAAGAATATAGAAAACGGAGAGCAAAGCATCTTGTTCTTAAACCGTCGCGGCGCAAGCAAATATTTGGTTTGCGATGAATGCGGTGAAGTTCCGGGATGTCCGAATTGCAGTGTGCCGCTTGTGTACCATTCAAAAAATATGCGCCTTATGTGTCACCATTGTGGTTATTCGGAGCGTGCAGAGGATGAGTGTGCAGGGTGCGGGGCAAAAATGCGTGCCGTAGGTTTTGGCACACAGCGCATAGAAGAAGAACTTTCCCGACTTTTTCCGGGAATTGAAACTGTGCGTATGGATGCGGATACAACATCAGGTAAAGCATCCCACGAAAAACTACTCAATAAGTTCCGTGATGAAAAGATTCCGATTCTTCTCGGTACGCAGATGATAACAAAAGGCCTTGATTTTGAAAATGTAACGCTTGTCGGTGTTATTTCCGCAGATCAGGCTATTTTCAACGAGAGCTACAGAGCGAGCGAAAATGCATTTTCACTGATAACGCAGGTTGTAGGACGTGCAGGCAGAGGTGAAAAGGAAGGCAGGGCCGTCATACAGACGTATTCACCGAAGAACTTTATCATACAGACGGCATCAGCGCAAAATTATGACGAATTTTTTGAAAACGAACTTCGCCTTCGCAAAATTCGTGAATTGCCGCCGTTTTCGGATATTTTTTCGCTGACGTTTATGTCAGAAAACGAGAGCAGGGTATTTGGTGCGTGTTCAAAAATGTGCCAGAAGCTTGGTGCGGCACTCGATGGGGAGTATTGCGACATCAGGGCGAAAGTGCTTGGTCCGACGCCTCTCGGGGTTGTGAAGGTTGGCGGAAAGTTTCGATACAAGCTTCTTGTATGCACAGAGAACAACAAGCGTTCTCGCGATTTGATTTCAAGGTTGATGCGTGATTTTCTCAAAGATAAGGAAAACAAGGATATAAGTATCATACCGGACATAAATTCAACTGATTTTTAGGAGAAGATTGATTATGGCATTAAGAAACATAGTAAAAGAAGGCGACCAGGTTCTTCGAAAAAACTGCAGGGAAGTCACCGATTTCAACGACCGTCTTCACATCTTGCTTGATGATATGAAGGAAACTCTCATTATGGCAGACGGTGCAGGTCTTGCGGCTCCGCAGGTAGGCATTTTAAAGCGAGTTGCAATCGTAAGCGTTGACGATGAGTATTACGAAATCATAAACCCTGAAATAATTGCGGTTGAGGGTGAGCAGACGGGCCCTGAGGGATGCATCAGCGTTCCGGGAGTTTACGGCTCTGTTTCGCGACCGATGAAGGTTACCGTAAAGGCTCAGGACAGATATGGAAAAGAATTTACAGTATCAGGCGAGGGGCTTTTGGCTCGTGCTTTTTGCCATGAGATAGACCATCTCGACGGAATTCTGTTCAAGGACAAAGTTATAGAATACTACGAAGAGGCGTAATATGAAGATTTTATATATGGGAACTCCTGATTTTGCTGTTTCGTCGCTCGAAAAGCTTATTGAGGGCGGACACGAGATTTGCGGAGTCGTAACACGTGAAGATAAGCCGAAAGGCAGAGGTATGAAGATGATGATGACACCTGTAAAGGAATGTGCCATTACACATAATATACCTGTATTTCAGCCAACTTCCGTTAAAAACGGCGAACTTGATGGCGTGCTCTCGGAGCTTTCTCCGGAAATTATAGTTGTTGTCGCTTATGGTAAAATTCTTCCGAAGAGTGTTCTTGATTTCCCCAAATACGGATGCATCAATCTCCATGGATCACTTCTCCCAAAGTACAGAGGCAGTGCTCCGATTCAGCACGCTGTGCTGAGCGGTGATGAGGTTTCAGGTGTTACAACGATGCTTATGGACGAGGGAATGGATACGGGTGCTATGCTTCTTCGCCGTGAGGTAAAAATAGAGGAAGACGACACATCGGAGAGTATGTTTGATAAGCTTTCAGCTGTCGGTGCAGATCTTCTTCTTGAAACTGTGAACAATATTGAAAATATATCTCCCATTCCGCAGGATGAGAGTCTTGCGACATATGCTCCGCCCATAAGAAAAGAGGATGCAAAGATTGATTGGGGGAAAACTACTTCCGAGATATTAAATCTTATCCGTGGAAGTTTCTCCTGGCCCATTGCCTTTACAGACAGCACCATCGGCAGAATAAAGGTTTATTCTGCAAGGCGCGGCAGTTCATCGGGCGATGCAGGCAAAGTTCTTGGTCTCTTAAAAGATGGGCTTGAGGTTGCAACGGCTGACGGCAGTATCATTATTTCGCTTTTCCAGGTAGAGAGTGGAAAGCGTATGTCACCTGTAGATTATTTCAGAGGTCACGAGAGCATAGTCGGAACATTTTTTGAATAAACGAGGTTTTTTATATGCCATATATACCGATCTACGGAATTGATTTTAGCTATATAATTCTGATTTTACCTGCGATGATATTTGCATTTATTGCACAGTCACGCGTAACGAGCACATTCAAAAAATATTCGAAATTTGCCAATGTCCGCGGTCTTACGGGTGCTGAGGTTGCCAACCGTATGCTTATGGCATTTGGTGTTACGGATGTGAGAATAGAGAAGACAAACGGAAATCTCACTGACCATTTTGACCCTAAAGCAAAGGTTATCCGCCTTTCGGAGTCGGTGTATGATTCCCGCTCCATTGCCGCCGCAGGCGTTGCGGCGCACGAGTGCGGTCACGCTATGCAGTATTCGGTAGGGTACGGGCCGATAAAGATTCGAAACGCAATAATTCCCGTTTGCAGAATAGGCTCATCGCTTTCCATGCCGCTTATTCTTGCAGGATTTATATTTACATGGCAACCGCTTGTTGATATAGGAATTCTCTTTTTTGGTCTTGCAACGATATTCCAGCTTATAACGCTTCCGGTCGAGTTCAACGCATCGCGCCGCGCGCTTGCGACGCTGACTTCGTCGGGAACGCTTACGGAAGAAGAAAATGCGCAGGCTAAGAAAGTTCTCTCGGCAGCGGCAATGACATACGTTGCAGCACTTGCGGTTTCGCTTGTTCAGCTGCTACGACTGATATTAATCTTTGGTGGAGGCAGGAGACGAGATTGAGAAAGAAAGATGCGCGAGATGTAGCTGTCTCGGCAATCACGGCATTTCGAAAGAGAAGTGCGTGGTCAGACGGCTTTTTGAGAAATGAAATAAGGGCATGCGACCTCTCGCCGCGCGATGCGGCGTTTGCGAGCGAGATTGTAAACGGAGTTCTTGAAAACTCCTTGCTTCTGAATTTCTATATCTCAAAATTCTCCTCAATCAAACTTAATAAGATTTCACCGGGAATCCTTGATATTTTGCAGATGGCAGTGTATCAGATACTGTTTCTTGACAGAATTCCTGATTCTGCGGCGGTAAACGATGCCGTCTCGCGTGCAAAGCGCAATAGCCCGAAAGCGGCAGGTTTTGTAAATGCCATTACGAGAAAAATTTCCGTTTCAAAGGAAAATCTGCCCATACCGCAGGGAACGCTTGCTGAAAGGCTTTCTGTGCTCTATAGTCATCCAATAGAGCTTGTAAACTTGCTTATATCCGAATTCGGAGAGGCCGATACGGAAAGTATTCTCGCGGAGAACAATAAAAGAAGCAAAGTCTATGCAAGGGTAAACACCTTGAAGACCACAAAATCTGCTTTAATCGCAAAAGACGAGGAAGTTGTTTCATTTGCTGAGGGAAGACTTGATGATTCAGTGGAGATAAGCTTTTCGGGAAATATCGAGAAGAGCGAAGCTTTTTTAAACGGGCACTTCCACATTCAGGATGAAGCAAGCCAGCTTGCGGCAGAGCTTCTCTCGCCAAAGAGCGGAAGCCGTGTGCTTGATGCTTGCGCGGCACCGGGCGGAAAGTCATTTTCGCTTGCCGAAATAATGGAAAATACGGGAGAACTTGTTTCGTGTGATATATACGAGCACAAGCTTGAATTGATTGAAAAAGGCGCAAAACGCCTCGGTATAGATATAATTAGAACAGTTCGTCAGGATGCATCTCAGTTTATTCCTGAATTTGCGGATTTGTTTGATTATATTCTTGCAGATGTTCCGTGTTCGGGATTTGGAATCATCAGGAAGAAACCGGATATACGCTATAAATCAGTTGAAGAAGTGAGCGAACTTCCCAAACTCCAGCTTCAAATACTCAAAAACCTTTCAAGGTACCTAAAACCGGGAGGTGCGCTTGTTTATTCCACATGCACGATTCTTTCGCGCGAAAACAGCGAAGTCGTTGAATCCTTCCTGAAAGATAATGCTGATTTCTACGAAGAGAAGACAGAAGTCTCGGTCGCTTTCAAAGAAGAACAGCATGGAATAACGCTTCTTCCGCACATAAGCGGAACGGACGGATTTTATATGTGTAAACTGCGGAGGAAAAAATGATTGATATTCGTTCCATGACGCAATCGGAGCTTGAAGAATACATACTCTCAATCGGCCAGCCGAAGTTCAGAGCCGCTCAAGTTTACTTGTGGCTTCACAAGGGGATATCTTCGTTTGACGAAATGAAAAACATCCCGAAAGCATTGAGAGACGAGCTTTCGGAAAACTGCACTTTGAATAATGCTGAGATTGTCCGTTGTCAGAAGTCAAAAACTGACGGTACAAGAAAGTATCTCCTTAAGTTTTCTGACGGAAACTGCGTGGAATCTGTTTTTATGAAGTATAATCACGGCAACACGGTCTGCCTCTCGACGCAGGTCGGATGTCGTATGGGATGCGTTTTCTGCGCATCTACAAAGCGTGGACTTGTCAGAAATCTTCTTCCGTCCGAGATGCTTGCGGAACTCTTTACAATTATCCGCGACACGGGAGAGAAGATATCGAACATTGTTCTTATGGGTACAGGTGAGCCACTTGATAATTACGACAACGTAATCAAGTTTCTTCATCTCGTGAATGACGAGCGCGGGCTTAATATTGGAATGCGCCACATCTCGCTTTCTACCTGCGGAATATGCGAGAAGATAGAGCGCCTTTCGGATGAGAATCTTCCACTTACGCTTTCTGTGTCACTTCACGCACCGACAGATGCGGCAAGAAGCGCCATAATGCCGATAAATAAAGCATACGGAGTAAAACGGCTTATTGATGAATGCAGAAAGTATTTTGAGAAGACATCAAGGCGAATTTCATTTGAATATACAATGATAGCGGGCAAGACAGACGGCGAGAAAACGGCAAAAGAGCTTGCAGAGCTTCTTTCGGGATTCCCGTGCCACGTAAACCTCATACCGCTTAACAAAATAAGCGAAGGTGACTTAAGTCCAAGCTCGCCCGAAGCTATAAAGAGCTTTATGGCGCATCTTGAGAAACGCGGAATCACGGTTACGGTGCGTCGCAGTCTCGGCGCTGATATTGATGCGGCGTGCGGGCAACTGAGGCAGAATTACATTTCAGAATAAATTTGGTCTATCGTCGGCCGTAAATGACGGTACTGCTGTAATGGCAGGGTATGGAGATAAAATGTTTGCTTGGGGAAAATCTGATATAGGAATGGCTCGAAAAGACAACCAGGATTCCTATGTTTACAGCGTGTCTGATGCAAAAAAACTTGCGTTTGCCGTTGTGTGTGACGGAATGGGAGGCGCCGCGGCAGGCAATATTGCAAGCCAGCTCGCGCTTGAGAGGTTTACAGAACACATAAGGGAAACAAATTGCAAGAACTATTCGCATGAGCAGATTTGCAAGTTGCTTGAAACAGCGCTTGAAGATGCAAATACCGCAGTTCATGATAAGGCAAAGAGTGAGCCTGCTCTTTCGGGAATGGGAACTACTCTTGTTGCCGCTGTCGCCACACAGACAAAGGTTGCGATTATAAACGTAGGTGACAGCCGTGCGTATAAGATAAATGCAGACGGTATAACAAAAATCACAAATGACCATTCTCTCGTTGCTGACATGGTTCGTATGGGAGAGCTTACTGAAGAGCAAGCTGAAGCTCATCCCGGAAAAAACCTCATCACACGTGCGGTTGGAACAGACGTTACCGTTACGGGAGATGTTTTCTTTCCGGATGTGAAGCAGGGCGAGTTTATCTTGCTTTGTTCTGACGGACTTTCAAACCTTGTTTCTGAGCAGGAAATGCTCTATGAGGTAATTTATGGCGGCAGTCAAGAGGATTGTTGCGCAAGGCTTATAGATATTGCAAATAACCGCGGCGGATTTGATAACATCACGGTTGTTCTGCTTGCGTTTTAAAGGGGGAGAATATAATGGCTGATAAGTACATAGGAAAGCTTTTAGATAACAGATACGAGATTCTTGAAGTAATCGGAACAGGCGGTATGGCAGTTGTTTATAAGGCACTTTGCCATCGTCTCAACCGATATGTTGCGGTAAAAATACTTAAAGACGAGTATGCAAAGGACGAGGAATTCAGAAACCGATTTCATGCAGAAAGCCATGCTATTGCAATGGTTTCGCATCCAAATATCGTCGCAGTTTATGACGTTTCACGTTCAAGCTCGGTAGAGTATATCGTAATGGAGCTTATAGACGGAATGTCGCTCAAGCAGTATATGAACCGTCGTGGTAAGCTCACGCAGAAAGAAGCAATTCATTTTACAACTCAGATACTCAGAGCTCTTTCTCACGCTCATTCAAAGGGCATTATACATAGAGACATTAAGCCTCATAACATTATGATTCTCCGCGACAGTACGGTAAGAGTAACGGACTTTGGCATAGCACGCCTTGAATCATCGCAGAAGACTGTAACGCGTGAGGCTTTCGGTTCAGTTCATTATATTGCTCCTGAACAGGCAAAGGGAAGCAACATTGATTGCCGCGCAGACATATATTCGACAGGCGTTGTTTTGTATGAAATGCTTACAGGAAGACTCCCGTATGAGGGTGATACACCTGTTTCTGTCGCAATTCAGCATATCAACTCACTTCCGTTGAGCCCAAGGGAGATCAATCCCGAAATACCTGAAGCTCTTGAAAAAATCACAATGAAAGCAATGGCACCGTCTCTCCCGAAGAGATATGCTTCTACGGACGAAATGATTGAGGATCTTGAGAACTTCCGCAAGAATCCTGCACTTGAGATTGCATATGAGCCGCCAACAAGCCGTGTGGAAGAGGATTTGTCGCAGACGAGAACAATATCAATCATCAAGGAAGAAGACCTTGACGATGATATGATTGAGGCCGAAAAGGAGAGAAAGACAAGCAAGTTGCCGCTTGTTGCGCTTATTGCTGCGATTGGAATATTTATTTTAGGTGCTTTAATACTTATTGGTTCTGTTTCAGGTTGGTGGAAGGGACAGTCACCAAAGTATGATAAAATTCCGTACCTTGTCGGAATGACGTTTGATGAGGCATCTGTACAGTACAGCGACGAATTCAATATTGTTGAAGATATTGGTAAGCGTGAATACAGCGATGAATATGATGAAGGCGTAATCATCAAGCAAATACCGGAAGCAAACGAGAATAAAAGAACAGACGAAATCCACGTTACCGTCAGCCGCGGCAAGAAAAGCGGAAAGTTGAAAGTTCCTGAAGTTTACGGTATGAGCGAAGAGCAGGCAAAAATGGTTCTTGAACGTGACGGCCTTGAATGCAAGGTTGAGAGCGAAAATTCCGAAGAAGTAGCAGCGGGAAATGTTATCAAAACCGAGCCTGCAATAGGTGCTGAAATTTCAGAAGGCGATATCGTAACTGTATATGTAAGCCTTGGTAAAGAAAATCTTGTTCCGAATATCCTTGGAAAGACTGAAGAAGAGGCTGCTTTAGCTCTCGCTGAAGTGAAACTAACAAAGGGAAGTGTCGGAGAAGAGTACAGCAGCTCTGTCGAAAAAGGCAGAGTTATCCGTCAGGACGTCCCTGCAGGAGAAAAGAGAGATGAGGGAACCGCGATTGGTTTCACAATCAGCAAAGGTCCGAAGGTTTCAGAACAGAAAGAGCCGGTTGCTCCCGCAGTAACTCCGCCACCTGCTGATAAGAATAACAAGATTACAAGAGAAATAAGACTTCCTGAGTATCCCGAAACGTTTAGCGTCAGAATTACCGTAAACGGTGAAAAGCAGTATGAAAAAACGCACAAGGGAACTGACGGTTCAGTTACGGTAACGTTGTCCGGAAAGGGTACTTCTACCGTTGCTGTGTATATAGACGAAAAGCCGTTCCAGGAAATTTCGATGGATTTTGAATAATTATGGAAAAGAAGAGTTTTGGAAGAATCCTTAAGGGAATAGGCGGCTTTTATTATGTCGATACCGAGGACGGAATTATTACTTGCAGGGCGAGAGGAAAGCTCCGAAAACTCGGAATAACGCCGTATATTGGTGATTTTGTTGACATATC
Organism: Eubacteriales bacterium; assembly: GCA_045629985.1. Taxonomy (GTDB): domain Bacteria; phylum Bacillota; class Clostridia; order Oscillospirales; family JAAYXM01; genus SIG480. The sequence goes on along the minus strand of JAZQSI010000021.1, from coordinate 34,161 downwards.
GGTGCATGATGACCGCACGGGATATGTAATGGAAATACACGAGCGGAAAAATATGATGATTCGTCCGCCTGTTGCAAATATCGATATGATAGCGATAATTGCATCAAAGGCGCCACCATGTACGGATACGTATTTCATAGACAGAATCACAGCAATGGCGACCCACAAGAATATTGAGGTCTGTATAGTCATAAACAAATGCGATGAGGATATTGGCGATGAGCTCTATGAGATTTATAAGAACACATCTGCAAAGGTGTTCCGCCTCAGCGCACTCAGCGGAGAGGGCGTTTGTGAATTTCGTGAACATCTAAAGGGAAAGCTCACTGCATTGACAGGAAATTCAGGCGTCGGAAAGTCTACGCTTATAAATGCGCTTATACCCTCAGCACAACTTGAGACTGGTGAAATAAATCAGAAGCTTGGGCGAGGCAGGCATACCACCCGCCTTGTAGAGATTCTCAAGGCTGATGAAAACACATGGATTTCGGATACTCCCGGATTCTCTGCGTTTGATGTTACGGCACAATCTGAAATAAATGCGGAAAACCTTGCAGAGTATTTTCCAGAGTTCAGGGAATTTGGCAATGACTGCCGTTTTGTAGGATGTGCTCACATAAAGGAAGATGGTTGCGCTGTTCTTCGCGCACTTGAAGAGGGGAAAATACAGAGGTCAAGATATGAAAGCTACAAGAAAATGTATTTGGAGCTTTCGGCACTTCCAAAGTATAAGTAGGAGAGAAGATATGAAGAAAAATAATGCACCGTCACTTGTTAAATATTCTCTTAGTATCATAGCAAATCAGCTTATTGCCATTGTTATGTCGGTGTTTATTACTACCGTTATAGGCTTTTTTTCGTCGGGCGGTTTTTCTCTTCTGAGATTTATCCTTTCGATTGCTGTATATGTTGCGCTTTTGTATTCAACGTCTTGGCGTGCAGGTTCTTCGGATGAAAACAGGGTACGGCTCGGATATCTTTCAGATAACAAGTTTCGCGGTTTTATTGCAGGTCTCATTGCGGCGATACCTGGAATCATTTTTGCTGTTCTCGCGTTTGTTTCTGAAAGCGGGTACGTTTTGTTTTTTGAATTCATAGGTCAGGATGGAGTAGTTGTAATCAACAGATTCCTGAATCTGCCGATGGGTGAGTTATATCAGCTTATCGAGGGTAGTCCTGCACTAAATATACTTTTTCCGATGGTAATCCCCGTAATTTCAGGCGTTTCATACATTCTTGGAAGGCTTGGTATCTCCATCAAGCAGATACTTATTTACAAAGCAGACGAAGAATAGAATACTCTTAAATATCACGCCATAAAATTATTGGGGTGATATTTTTGAAGTTCAGATATGTATTTAATCTCGTAAGTGTTGTGGTGTTTGTGCTTGTGTTGTCGATGCTCTTTCTTCTTGAAAGAGGGGAAGAGTCCCGTCAAAGCTTTGGTGAGCTTCATGGGGTGACCGTTATGATTGATGCAGGTCACGGTGGAGAAGACGGCGGCGCGAAAGGCCCCGACGGAATACTTGAAAAGCAGATTAATCTTGTGGTTTCAGAAAAACTTGAACATATTATGAATCTCTGCGGTGTGAATACGGATATGACCAGAAGAAGTGACGATGCGCTGTTTTTTGATGAAAGAAGCTCTCTTCGAAAGAGGAAGGTTGCAGATATTAAAAAACGCGTGGAAAAGATTCAGAATACGCCGCAGGTAACGCTGATAAGCGTGCATCAGAACTCATTTCCGCAGGATAACTGCAAAGGAGCTCAGGTTTTCTTTTCAAAGTCAAATGCAAACAGTAAGTTGCTTGCAAATAACGTCCAGTCAGCACTAAAGGCAGGAATTGATGAGAATAACCGACGCGTTGAAAAACAGAACGACAAGACGATCTATATTCTTGAGAATGTGAACTGCCCTGCGATTCTTGTAGAATGCGGTTTTCTGACAAATCATGAAGAGGCAAAACTGCTCAAAAAGGATACATATCAGACGAAGCTTGCTATGTGTATAGCGGCAGGTTTTTTGCGATATCAAAATGAAAAGTGAAGTGGGAAAGCTATGAAGACAAAAACAGTGTTTATATGCAGAGAATGTGGCAATGAGACGCCAAAATGGAACGGCAAATGTCCTGCCTGCGGTGCGTGGAACTCTCTTGAGGAAATGAGTGTTCAGGCAACGAAAAAATCTTCGAGAGCAGCAGATGTTTTGGAAGCATCCCGCCGCGGTGAAATTTCGCCGATAACCGAGATTGCGCTTGCAGATGAGATAAGATTTGATACCGGAATGGAGGAGCTTAACCGCGTTCTCGGTGGTGGAGCGGTGTCAGGATCGCTTGTTCTCGTAGGTGGTGAACCCGGAATAGGCAAATCCACTATTCTCTTGCAAATATGCAGTAATTTATGCTGTAAATCAAAAGTACTTTACATATCTGGTGAAGAGTCACAGCGCCAGCTCAAGCTCCGCGCTGAGAGACTTGGCGTAAATCCTGACTCTCTCTATGTTTACGCCGGTACCGATATGGATGATATAATCTCGGTTGCAGAGCGCCTGAAACCGGAAATAATGATAATCGACTCAATCCAGACCGTGTATAAGAGTGACATTTCCTCAACTCCGGGAAGTGTCGCGCAGGTACGCGAATGTACGCTCTCGTGCATGGAGCTTGCGAAAGGAAAGAACATAACCGTTTTCGTTGTAGGTCACGTCAATAAGGACGGATACATAGCAGGGCCTAAAGTTCTTGAGCATATGGTGGACTGTGTACTTTATTTTGAGGGCGACAAGAATATGTCATACCGCATTCTTCGCGCCGCGAAGAACAGATACGGATCAACGAACGAAATCGGTGTTTTTGAGATGCGTGATAAAGGGCTTGTTGAAGTCAAAAATCCGTCTGCCGCACTTCTTGACGGTCGTCCGTGCGATGTTCCGGGAACTTGCGTTGCTTGTGTTATGGAAGGGTCACGTCCGATTCTTGCAGAGATTCAGGCACTCGTTGCGCAGACGGCGTACGGAACACCACGCAGAATGAGCTCCGGTGTTGATTATAACCGAGCAACGCTTCTGCTTGCTGTTCTTGAAAAACGCGCAGGATTTAAGCTTGGGAACTACGATGCCTACATAAACGTAATCGGAGGTCTTAAGATTGATGAGACATCGGCAGACCTTCCGACACTTCTTGCGGTGGCATCGGCCGCAAAGGACAAGCCGTTGCCGAGTGATTTTGCAGCTTTTGGCGAAATCGGGCTGACGGGAGAGATAAGAGCAGTCTCTTCTGCCCAGCAGAGGTTGAATGAAATAAGACGCCTTGGTTTTACTCATTGCATTATGCCGCATCAGAATTCGCGCGACATAGTTGTCCCTGATGGGCTTGATGTGATTTTTGCAAAAAATATCAGAGAAGCAATCGCTCTTTTATTCTGATATTGCGGTCAATCAGATTGACAATATGTGTTAATTAATATATTATTATATATAGTGATTATTTATGCATTTTTAAGTTATGGAGGAAGTAACATGAGCAGAAAAGCCGCGCGTGAGGTAGCCGTTCATATCGTGTATGATTTCGGCTTTGACAATGAAATCGGAACAGAATCGCTCAACTACTTTTTAAGCGATGATTTTGCGAAGAGCATCTCCGCTGATACAGAAATATATTCACAGGTTGGGGCATCCCAGCATGCGTATATCCTTGGAATCGTCAACGGTGTTTCAGATAAGCGCGAAGAGATTGATGAGCTTATCAAAAAATACTCAGTTGGCTGGAATCTCAACAGAATTTCGAGAATTGCAATGGCGATAATGCGTGTTGCAGTTTATGAGTCGAAATATGTTGAAGATGTTTCCGAAAAGATTGCCATAAATGAGGCGGTTGAGATTGCAAAGAAGTACGATTCTGCAGAGACGGTATCGTTTATCAACGGAATTTTAGGAAGTATTGTCAGAGAAGGATAGGCGTTGGTTATGGCTCATATCTGTACTATTAGCGAGCTGAATGAATATCTGAAGTCTATGTTTGACTCAAACCCGAACTTAAGCGGTGTGTATGTTAAGGGAGAAATCTCAAACTACAAGTTTCACTCTTCGGGGCATCACTATATGACGCTCAAGGATGAAAACTCTGTAATCCGCGCCGTTATGTTCAAGTTTGAGGCGGCAAAGCTCAACTTCCGCCCCGAGAGCGGAATGAAGGTTATAGCCAAAGGTCGTGTAAGCGTTTTCCCGCGTGACGGGCAATATCAGCTTTATATAAGCGATATGATTCCGGATGGTGTGGGAGCTTTGTATGTGGCTTTTGAACAGCTCAAGAAAAAACTTCTCGCAGAAGGACTTTTTGATGAAACGCACAAGAAACCGCTTCCGCGATTCCCAAAGAAGATTGCAGTTGTCACATCTCCAACGGGTGCGGCGGTAAGAGATATACTTAGAATTCTGAAGGCTCGTTTCCCGATGTCAGAGGTTCTGGTTTGTCCTGTTCTTGTTCAGGGACCCGATGCACCCGCTGACATCGCTTCTATGATTGAATATATAAACGAGCACAAACTTTCCGACTTGATTATTACCGGTCGTGGCGGCGGTTCGATTGAGGATTTGTGGGGGTTTAACGATGAAAGTGTTGCACGGGCAATATATAACTCACAAATCCCTGTTATTTCAGCGGTCGGCCACGAACCTGATGTAACCATATCGGACTTTGTTGCTGATGTCCGTGCGGCAACGCCGTCAAACGCGGCAGAAATTGCAGTCCCTGATTCTGTTGCACTTCGTCGCAGTATAAAGGATTCGGAAGCAAGGCTTTATTCTTTGATTGTATCAAGGCTTAATTTAAAGCGTGAAGCTCTTAAGAATATTGCACAGAAAAACGTCATGCAAAGTCCGCAGAGCTTCTTTGCAGAGCGTCGCCTGAATCTTGATTTCCTTGCCGAAAAGCTTGCAGGAAGCGCAAACCGCTCTGTTATGAAGTCGAAAGAAAGGTTTGCAAAGAGTGTTGCATCACTTGATGCGATGAGCCCGCTCAAGGTTCTTTCGCGAGGTTATTCAATCGCCACATCGGAAAGCGGAAAGGTGATTAAACGTGTGTCAGATGCGGTGAGCGGTGAAAAAGTGACATTGCGTGTCGAAGACGGCAATATAAACTGTACGGTTGATTGAAAGGATGAAGACTATGCCTGAGAAAGCAACTTCTTGACAATCGATGGCAAGGCTTGAAGAGGTCGTAAAAATTCTTGAGCGAGGAGACGGCGGACTTGATAACGCTCTTGCTTTGTTTGAGGAAGGAACAGGGCTTATAAAAGAGTGCTCAAAAATGCTTGATGAAGCAGAACAGAAGGTTACGCTTCTTGTAAAAGGAAGTACGCCTTCAGAAGTGCCTTTTAACGCGGAGGAAGAATAATGCTTGCCAAAAGATTTTCTGAATACCAGGACAGTATAAATCGTGCTCTTGATGAGGCAATTCCGCAAAAGGACTGTCTTTACGGCAATGTCTTTGAAGCGATGAGATACAGCCTCAATGCAGGAGGAAAAAGAATACGTCCGCTTCTCGTGCTTGAATTTGCGCGTGTCTTTGGTGTTGCACCGGAAAAGGCAATGCCGTTTGCCGTGGCGCTTGAAATGATTCATACGTATTCTCTCATTCACGATGATTTGCCGTGCATGGATGACGATGACCTTCGTCGTGGCCGCCCCACGAGCCATAAAATGTTCGGTGAAGCGGTTGCAGTACTTGCAGGAGATGCTCTCCTAAACCGTGCTTTTGAGCACGTTCTTGAAAACAGCACTTTTGCTCCCGAGGTTACACTCAAAGCTCTTCGCTATCTTGGCACGTCCTCCGGCGCAGACGGAATGATTGGCGGTCAGATTATAGATATGGAGGGAGAGAGCCGTACTCTCAATGCTGATGAGATTAAAAAACTTCAGGAAATGAAGACAGGTGCTCTTATAAGAGCTGCGGCCGTTATGGGTTGCATCCTCGGAGGGGCAACTGATGAGCAGATTGCATCGGCAACAGCTTATGCTGAAAGTATAGGACTTGCATTCCAGATTCGCGATGATATTCTCAATGTTGAGGGAGATGCTGAGATAATGGGAAAAGACGTCGGTAACGATGAGGAGAGCGGAAAGTCAACGTTCGTAAAGCTTTGGGGACTTGATGAGTGTAAAGCAAAGGTCTCGGAGCTTACCGATAATGCAATAGAAGAGGTAAAAAAACTTCCTGAAAGTGAATTCCTCATCTGGGTTGCAAATATGCTTGTTTCAAGAAATAACTGATTTGATGGTGTTAAGATGGATTTTAAAACTGTTTCTCAAAAGTTCAGACCAATTCCGTTCTGGAGTTGGAATGACAAATTGAATACAGAAGAGACTTCTCGTCAGGTTCGCCTTATGGCGGAGTGTGGAATGGGGGGCTTCTTCATGCATGCGCGCGGAGGCCTTGCTACCGAATACATGGGCGAGGAATGGTTTGATAATGTCACAGCGTCGATAGAAACCGCTAAGGAACTTGGGATAAAAGCTTGGGCATATGACGAAAACGGATGGCCGAGCGGTTTCGGAGATGGTAAAATCAACGAACGCGGTGTAGAGTTTCAGCAGAAATATCTCCGTATGGAGGCTGAACAAAACCATAAAGAAACTGCAATCTGCAAGTGCGGAGAGCATTACTTCTACTACGACATCAATCCGTTTTATGTTGATGTCCTTGATAAAAAAGTAACAGACATTTTCCTTGATGAGGTATATGATGTCTATTACAAAAAGTACGGCAATGAGATAGAAGGATTCTTTACGGATGAGCCGCAGATTTCTCGTAACGGAATCCCGTGGAGCTTTGTTTTTGAAGAGGAATACAAAGAAAGATATGGCGAGAATATTTTAGATAAGCTTGAAGAGCTCTTTCTGGAAGTTGGTGACTATAAAGAGACAAGATTCAATTTCTGGAAGATGGTTACTGATCTCTTTTCAACGGCATATATGAAGAATATATACGATTGGTGTAGCGAAAGAGGACTTAAGCTTACCGGTCACCTTGCAGTTGAAGATGATATTTTCGGCCAGATTACGTCAAACGGAGCCGCTATGGCGCATTACGAATATTTTCATATTCCCGGTGTCGATTGGCTCGGCAGAAAAATGTTTGACTGCCTCACAGCACGTCAGGTAGGTTCTGTTGGTGCGCAGATGAACAAAGAGGCTGTCCTTGTTGAGATTTTTGCCCTTTGCGGCAACAATGTCAGCTTTTCGGAGCTCAAGGCTCTTTATGAGTGGCATATGGTTCGAGGCATAAATCTTATGTGTCAGCATCTTGAGGCGTACTCAATGAAGGGTATCAGAAAAAGAGATTATCCGCCGAGTATGTACTATCAACAGCCGTGGTGGGATGATTACAAGACATTTATCGATTCAATGTCGGGGGTAGGCAAGATTCTCAATGAGGGCAGGGAAGAAACTTCAGTTTTGCTTATTCATCCGATGTCCCTTGCATGGACGATGTATAACGATAGCGATAAGAGCAAAATCGAAGAACTCAACGAGCTTCTTCTTGAAAACATAAGAACGCTTGAAGGAAAACATATTGAATTCCATCTCGGCGATGAAACCATAATGGAAAGACATGCAGTTGTTGATGGCAATGCGATCGTCATTGGTGACTTTAAGTATGATAAGGTCATACTTTTATCAGATGAAGTGCTTTTTGATTCCACAAGAAAGCTTCTTTCTGAATTTTCTGAGAACGGCGGTAAGATTGTAACTTCTGACGAGCTTTGTGAAAATTCTGTAATAAATAATCCTTCAATCACATATGCAAAGCGTGTGTTTGGCGATTGCACCGTTCACTATTTCGTAAACAGTACGGACAAAGAACAAAAGGCAAGTCTCGGTGTTGAGGGAAGATGCCTTGATATAATCAGCGGAGAACTTCTCCCGCTCTCTGAGGACTATACATTTGAGCCGCTTGGAAGTCTTGTTGTAGTTGAAGACGGCACAAAACTGATAACTTCAGAAAATTGCTCTCCGGATATCATCTATCCCGATGGAAACTTCAGGATATCCGGAAAAGTTGAAAACAGCCTTGTTCTTGATAAATGTGATTACTACTTTGATGGTGCTCTCCAGGAGAAAAACGGCTATGTTCTTAATGTCCCGGAACGTGCAAATGCGCTTGGCAGAGCAGTGAAGATACATCAGGACTATCACGTAAAATGTGATTATATTCCTGAAAGTCTCCACCTGGTTACGGAAAGTCCTGAAAAGTTCGAGATTTCGATAAACGGAATACCGATAGACAAAACTGTCTGCGGAACATTTGTCGATTACAGCTTCAAACGGATTGAAGTTGCAAAGTATTTGAGACTCGGTGAAAATGTCATTTCATTTGACTGTGATTTTGTCCAGAGCGAAGGATTTTACAATAACCTTAAGCGTGCATATAAGTTTGAAAGTGAGAAGAACAAGCTTTCTTACGATATAGAAATCGAAGCGGTCTATCTTGTAGGTGAGTTTTCTGTAAAGACGGACGGCGAGTGGAGACCTCTGGATAGAGGTGCGTGCCGCTATCTTGGAGAGTTTGCAATCGCCGAGCCGAAGCGTGAGATTAAGCTCTCAAATATTCAGGAGCAGGGATTCCCGTTTTTCTGCGGAAAACTTACCGTTGAAAAGGAAATTGTAATCGGAGACTCAACCGTCTTAAACTTCAGACGCACGGGAATAAACGTTGTACGCATTTCACTCGACGGAAAAGACGTTTCGCTTTTGTGGGGTAAGGATGAGGTGAACTTAAGTGCGCTTGCGGCACGCGGTAAACACACTCTTACCGTCACCCTTGTGAATAACTTAAGAAACCTTCTCGGTCCTCATCATCTTGAGATAGGTGAGTCGTACCAGGTTGCTCCGGGTTCATTCTACAAAGAAAACTGCATCTGGAAAAACGAAAGAGCGGTTGAGGTCTGGGGACTTGAAAATCTGCTTTGGAATGAAGATTACTGTTTTGTAAGAATGGGAATTATTTGAAGCTGATTTTTGCTGATATTGATTTTTTTGTGAAAATATGATAAAATTTATAAGTAATATGGGTGCAGTATCCTAGTCAGATCTGTCGGTTCCCAGGACGGGCCTAAAAATCCGTAGAAGGGCATATCGATGAAGTCCCTGGTGCTTGCTTCTCTCGCCCAGATTGGGGTGAGTGCTGGGGGTTAAGGCTTTAGGGCGGCTTACAATGGCATGTATTCCCGACCCTGCTGCCGTGGAGACCCGAGTATGTGCATACGCCTATACATTGCTAAATTGACGGACTATGTACGTACCGGGATTAAACCTGCAATGCGGTGCCTGGCATAAGCCTTGTGCTGTGTGCAGAGTAGCCTGCCTTGAGTGGTATTGGTGAATAAAAGAACGAAGGTGAGATTGTTTCGGCCAAAACATCTTTCCTATTGCTTTTTGAAACCTCTATTGCAAAAGAGGCTAAGAATCGGCGTGACTGTTATGGAAATCATCTAGGCTGTTGTGCAGAAGAAGATTTGCAGTGCGGACTAAGTGGCGATCCGGTGCCGTTGTAGGCGACGCAACGGCATAGCTTTTAAAGGGAAACCGCCCTCATTGGCAACAAAGGGTAGGCTATGTGGAAAGCAGACCGGACCTAAGCCGCAAGATTACCTTTTTCTGCTGCCCATTTACATATTTTTCTGGAGGTATTAGAGTTGAACGACGGCAGTACGGGCTCTTCTGAAAATGTACACAGTAAAAGTCCTAAAAAAACAAAGAATTCACCCGTCAAGTGGTCATTGACGATACTGTTCGGGAGTTTCTTTCTTTCGGTTGTTTTCAATGCAGTGTCAGAAACTGCGCTTTCAAATGTAAACGTTGTTCCGGCGTTTTTTATATTGGCGGGGTTTATCCTGCTTGGTATCATTTTTGATATATTCGGCGTGGCAACCACCACCGCGGATGAAAAACCTTTCAATGCGATGTCATCAAAACGTGTCAAAGGTGCAAAAGAAGCACTCTGGCTTGTCAAGAACGCAGAAAAGGTTTCAAGTATATGCAATGACGTAATAGGTGACATCTGCGGCATTATGAGTGGATCGACTGCCGCGATTATAATTGCATCTTTGCCGCTTTCAGGAACGAATGCACTTCTTATGTCACTTGTTATAACCGGGTTTGTTGCGGGTGTAACGGTTGGCGGCAAGGCTTTCGGCAAGGGGTTTGCAATTACAAAGAGCAATGATATTGTCTTTTTTCTGGCAAAGACTATAAGATTTTTTAAAGTAAAGAAATAGCTTGTTTTGTGGAGATAGAGTAAATGGGGCTTTTGGATAAAATCAAAAATCACAGTGATATATCGGCTCTTTCTGTTTTTGAACTGTATGAACTTGCCGGAGAAATCCGTGAGTTTCTGATACAGAACGTTTCAAAAACAGGAGGACACCTCGCTTCCAATCTTGGGATTGTGGAGCTTACTCTTGCTCTTCATAAAGTTTTTGATACTTCAGTTGACCGACTTGTGTTCGATGTCGGTCATCAATCATATGTGCACAAAATTCTAACCGGTCGCCGCGATGGGTTTGACGGCTTGAGGACTTTTGGCGGTTTATCGGGGTTTCTTCGCCCGTCAGAAAGTATTCACGATGCCTGTGTTACGGGGCATGCTTCAAATTCTGTTTCTGTTGCGCTCGGTATGGCAAGGGCAAGGACACTCTCTGAAAAAGACTTCTCGGTAATTTCCGTTATTGGTGACGGTGCGTTTACGGGTGGAATGGCGTATGAAGCGCTTGGTGATGCGGGGCAGAGCAAAGAGCCGCTTATAGTTATTCTCAACGACAATGAAATGTCGATTGCAAAGAACGTCGGCGCGATGACAAATTATCTTGCAAAGCTCCGCGTGAAGAAGAAGTATCTACGTTTCAAGGATGTTTACAGAAGAATAATCAAGAAGACAAAGTTCGGAATTGCTCTTGATAACGGAATACATAATGTAAAAAATGCGATTAAAACAGCACTTATTCCGTCGCTCTTCTTTGAGGAAATGGGATTTACGTATCTTGGGCCTGCTGACGGTCACGATATTAAATATATGATTTACCTTTTTGAGCTTGCGAAGGATCTTAACCGTCCTGTCGTAATCCATCTTACAACGAAAAAAGGTAAGGGTTATGAACCTTCAGAGACGAGCCCGCAGGATTATCACGGTGTCGGCAAGTTTGATGTGGAAACAGGTCTTCCTGTTTCGGGCAAGAAGCAGACTTTCTCCGATGTTTTTGGTGAAGAATTGGTGTCTTTGGCGCGCGAGGATGGGCGAATCTGCGCGATTACCGCTGCGATGACTTCGGGGGTCGGGCTTTCGGATTTTGCCGAGGAGTTCCCGAACCGCTTCTTTGATGTCGCAATAGCAGAGGAACACGCAGTCGCAATGGGCGCAGGACTTGCGGCTCAAGGAATGCTTCCTGTGTGCGCGATTTATTCCACGTTCTTGCAGAGAGCATATGATATGCTCATTCACGATGTTGCAATTTCAAAACAGCATATTATCTTCGGTGTTGATAGGGCAGGCCTTGTCGGTGAGGACGGAGAAACGCATCACGGTGTGTTTGATGTTGCGTATCTCTCGTCTGTGCCTGGTATGAAGATACTAGCGCCGTCAAGTTTTTCAGAGCTTCGCTCAATGCTTAAGTTTGCAAAGGATGCAGACGGACCTGTTTCGCTCAGGTATCCGCGTGGTTCTGAGGGTGGTTACAAGGAAAATTCGTTTGCAGACAATGCTTTGAGCAGTCTTGTCAGAGACGGCAAAGACGTCTGCATAATCACATACGGAATGCTTATAAACAATGTTCTTTCAGCGTGCGAGAGTGCGGAAGTGTCGGGTGTATCTGCTGCAGTTCTGAAGCTCAACTCAATAAAACCGCTTGATGTTGATGCAATCTGCGGTGCGCTTTCGCGTTTTTCGAAAGTGATCGTTGTTGAGGATGTGGTAGCAAAGGGCTCTGTATTTCAGCAGATTTCGGCAATTTCTGCGGAGAGAGGTATGAATTGCAGAATCGTTCCGATTAATACGGGTGATGCTTTCACAACTCACGGAAGTCTGGATGCTCTGTATTCTTCGCTCGGATTGAATGCAGAGGGTATTTGTAAAACAATTTTGGAGGGCTGCAAGAATTGAGTGCAAAAAAGAGACTTGATTTAATACTTGTTGAGCGCGGACTTGTTCCCAGCCGAGAAAAGGCAAAAGCTGTCATTATGAGCGGCGCTGTATTTGTTGACGGTCAGAAGGCTGATAAAGCAGGCGAGACCTTTCCTGAAGAAATAGAGCTCGAAGTCCGAGTAAAAGAAAATTCCTATGTCAGCCGCGGAGGGCTGAAGCTTGAAAAGGCGCTTGATTTTTTCGGTGCTGATGTTTCCGGTAAGATTGCTCTTGATGCAGGTGCTTCAACCGGTGGATTTTCTGACTGCCTTCTCCGTCGAGGCGTAGAGAAGCTTTATTCTGTTGATGTCGGTTACGGTCAGCTTGCGTGGGAGATAAGAAATAACCCCAGAGTTGTCTGTATGGAAAGAACGAATATCCGTTATGTAACACATGAACAGATTCCGGACATAATAGAGATTGCAGTAGTGGATGTATCATTTATTTCCCTTCGTATTGTTCTTCCGGCAATCCGCGGTCTCATGGGCGATATAGGACACGTTTATTGCCTTATTAAGCCCCAGTTTGAAGCAGGACGTGAAAAGATAGGCAAAAAGGGAGTTGTGCGCGATCCTGCGGTGCATGAAGAGGTAATAGAAGATTTTATCCACAATGCAGCAGATGCAGGTTTTCATGTTTGTGGAGTTACGTTTTCTCCGATTACCGGTCCTGAGGGTAATATAGAATTTCTCGGTCATCTTTCATGTGATGCTTCTGATGCAGGAGAGGTTGACGCAAAGAAGATTGTAGAGGATGCTCATAATTCATTGAAAGGATAGAGCGTTATGAAAAAGGTAGTTCTCAATCCGAATCCTACTCGAGATAAAAATCTTGACTGTACAAGAAAAGTTGCGTCCTTTTTTAGAGAAAACGGGGTAGAAGTCTGCATTTCAAAAGAGATTATCGGGGCGGAAACCACAGGAGCGACACTTTCTGACTTTGATGTTGCCGCAAAGGATGCCGATATGATAATTTCTTTTGGTGGTGACGGGACGCTTCTTCATACTGCAAATGAGGTCGCAGGGCTTGGTATCCCTGTTCTCGGTATAAACATCGGCAGAATCGGGTATATGGCAGAACTTGAGGCAAATGAAATAGAATATCTTAAAAAAGTTCTTGATGGGGACTATCATGTTGAAGAGCGTATGCGGATAGAGGTTGCGATAAAGCGCGACGAAAAAACAGTTTATCGAAAAACTGCTCTCAATGATGCTGTTATTATGAAAACGGGACTTATGTGGATTGTTGATATGGATATCTTCGCTGACGAAATGTTCATTTCGAGCTACAGTGGCGACGGCGTTATAATAGCAACGCCAACGGGTTCTACTGCGTATTCGCTATCGGCAGGCGGTCCGATTATTGATCCCGTTTCAAAAAACATCACGATTACTCCCGTATGCACACATGCTCTGAGTGCAAAACCGATAGTCCTTTCACATAAACGCAAGATAACAATACTTCCGCAGAGTGTAGAGAACGGTGCCATTGCGGTATCAACAGACGGAGATGTAGGTTTTGAACTGATGCACGGGGATATAATAACAATAAAAACTGCAGAAGAAAAAACAAAACTGATTCACGTTAAAACTGCTAATTTCTATGATGTTTTATATACAAAACTTTCTGATCGGAGGTTTGAATAAATGAAATCAAAAAGACAGACGGTGCTTCTCAAGCTTATTGATAAGTATGATATCTCAACACAGCTTGAGCTCACGGAGTTTTTGAACAAGGAAGGATTCAATGCAACTCAGGCAACGGTGTCGCGTGATATAAAGGAGCTTCGCCTTGTCAAGACTGTTTCCGCTAACGGTAAGAGCAAATACACTGTTTCAAAGTCTGAAACAGATGCAGGATTCTCTGACCGTTTGCTTGCTATCTTCAAGGAAAGTGTGCTTTCGTATGACAACGCACAGAACATAGTGGTTTTAAAGACAATGCCGGGTCTTGCATCTGCGGCATGTTCTGCGATTGACTCTATGCAGTCGTCTGATATAGTCGGAACGCTTGCTGGTGACGATACGGCTTTTCTCGTTCTTCATACGGCAAAAGCTGCAAGCGATTTCTGCGAAGAACTCGGCAAAATGCTCTCTTAATCAGGAGTGAATATCAATGCTTAAACTTCTCCACATCGAAAATATAGCTGTTATAGAAAGCTGTGACATTGAGTTCGGATACGGCTTTAATGTGTTGACCGGTGAAACGGGTGCAGGAAAGTCTATCATCATAGATGCCATAGGCGCGGTTTTGGGATACAGAACAACACGCGATGTTGTCCGAAACGGTGCATCAAAAGCATCTGTAAGTGCCGTGTTTGATGTCACGTCTTCTGAAGCTGTACGGTGGCTTGAATCAAACGGTTATGGTATCGAAAACGGAGAAGTAATTATTTACAGGGAAATATCCGTGGACGGAAAAAGTGCTGCGAAAATCAACGGTCGTCCGGTAACCGCATCGCTCCTTAAGGAATTTGGCGTGATGCTTATAAACATTCTCGGTCAGCACGACAGCCAACAGCTTCTCAATGTTGAATCTCATGCTGTGTTTATCGACAGATTCGCAGAGGATAAAGACTATCTTGCGACAGAGACTGAATATAGAGAAGTTTATTCGGCACTTATAACAAAGCGTCAGGAGCTTCGCCGTCTTGATATCGACGAAGCGGCAAAGGCTCGCCAGGTTGAGATGCTCAAATTTCAGATTTCGGAGCTTGAGGCGGCAGAGCTTGTAGAAAACGAAGATATCGAACTCGCAGAAAAACAAAAGCTTATTCGCGAGAGTTCAAAACTTTCTGAACGTGTATCGCAGGCATATTCGGCATTTTCCGGCGATAATGGAGGAAATGGTATATGTTCCTCACTTGCTGATGTTTCGAAGGCTCTCGCGGCAGTTTCCGGTGTTTCGGAGAAGATGTCAAAAATCTCGGATGCCGTTTTCGAAATCTATTATTCTGCAGAGGATATATTGGAAGAACTTCGTGACCTTGCTGATTCTCTTGATTTTTCTGAAGAGGAAGCAGATAGAGTGGAGGCAAGGCTTGATGCTTTACATAGGTTGAAGCGTAAATACGGCTCAACTGTAGCAGAAATGCTCGCTTTTCTTGAAAATGCAAGAGCAGAACTTAACGAAATCGAGTTTTCAGAAGAGCATATAGCAACGCTTACTGCTGAAATCGGAGTGCTCGAGAAAAAAGCGTATTCTCTTGCAGAGAAGCTTTTTGAATACAGATGCGCGGCTGCAAGAAGCTTTGAAGAGCGCATAATGCGCGAGCTTTCCGAGCTTGATATGAAGAATGCAAAGTTCATTGCAGATGTAAAGCGTGCCGAAGAGCTTACGGAGAGAGGTCTCGATACCGTTGAGTTTCTTCTTGCGGCAAACCTCGGTGAACCTCCGAAACCGCTTGAGAAGATTGCATCGGGCGGTGAGCTTTCGAGAGTTATGCTTGCGATGAAGAATGCGCTTGACGAAAATGATTACGTTGAGACTCTCATATTTGATGAAATTGATACGGGTGTCAGCGGTCGTGCGGCGCAGAGAATCGCCGAAAAGCTTTATAAGCTGTCGATAAGCAAGCAAGTGCTTTGCGTAACGCATCTTTCCCAGCTTTCTGCAATGAGCGACATCCATTTCAAAATTGAAAAGTGTGAGCGCGACGGCAGGACATATACGTCCGTCACGGCTCTTGATTTTGATGGAAGAGCGCAGGAGCTTGCAAGAATCACGGCAGGCTCTGCGATAAGTGAAACTACGATAACAAATGCAAAAGAGCTTCTATCTCTTGCGAAAGAAACAAAAGATAAAATAAAAACAGCCAAGTCTTAGGACTTGGCTGTTTTTGCTTCATAAATCTCGTCTGCGAGTTTTGCAAAATCTTCTATTGAAAGCTCTTCTCCGCGGACAGTGGTTTTGAGACCGAGTGAGGTTAATATGTTGAGTATATCTTCTTTGTCGATAATCTCCTTGAGTGCTGAGTGGAGGCTGTTTGCAAGCTGTTTTCTTCTTTGTGCGAATGCAGCTTTGACAACCTTAAAGAAGAAGTCTTCCGACTTTACAGTGACTGCCGGGGCCTCTCTCATATTAAGGCGTATAACGGCAGATTCAACCTTCGGTTGGGGGATAAAGCAGTCAGCAGAGACCTTGAAGAGAAATTCAGGCTCTGCGTAGTATTGAACAAAAACCGTAAACGCACCGTATTCGGAAGTTTTCGGTTTGGCACAGATACGTTCTGCGACTTCTTTCTGAATCATAGTTGTGATAGATGAAAAATGCTTTGATTCAATCAGATGTGAAATAATTGGAGTGGTGATATAATAGGGGAGATTGGCGCAAACCTTCGGTCTCTTACCATCAAACTCGTCTTCAATAAGTTTTGTAAGGTCACACTTCATTATATCTGAATTGATGATTTTAACGTTGTTGTATTCGGCGAGCGTTTCGTCAAGGACGGGGAGAAGTGCGCGGTCAATCTCAACTGCAACAACCTTCTCTGCACTCTCTGCGAGGACGGAAGTGAGAGGACCTATACCCGGTCCGATTTCAAGAACAACATCGTCTTTTGTAACTTCAGACTCCGAAACAATGTTCTCGCAAACCCAGCGCTCGGTGAGAAAGTTCTGCCCGAGAGACTTTGAAAAATGAAAGCCGTGTCGCTCCAGAATAGCTTTTATGTTTTTGATAGAAAAGAGATCCATAAAAATACTCCAATTCGTTTGATAAAAATATTATACACATTTTTATCAAAATCCGCAAGAAGAAAAACAAGCCGTGGACTTCCACGACTTGTTTTTTTACTTCAGAACATATACAGTTGCCTTTCTTCTGCCGAAGCTTATGCATTCCTTGTGTGTGTTAAAGAAAAGGTCAATTTTGTTCCCGCGAACGCCGGTGTCGGCTGCCACAGCTTTTCCGTAGCACCAACTCTTACCGTCGGCTGATACGATATAAAGCTTTGAGCCAAGGGGGATAACTCGCTTGTCAACGGCGACAAGTCCGACACGTGCGATTTGCCCGGTAGCGGTTACCTTGTCAGATGTGCGCTCTGTCGTGTATGCAGTAGCTGTCATGTTGAGAACTTTCTTGTACTGAAGAGTTTCACCGGCCCATGTCTTGACGACACCTGAAGTGTCGGGAACTCGCGTGCCTTGTTCTATGATTTTCATAACAGGCTGTGCGATTATTTCTTCAGATACGATCTCTCTCGAAACTTCTTTGCCGTTTTCTGTTTTGACAGAGTACACAAGCTTCTTTGAGCCTTTAATACCATCCTGGATTACTCTCGATTTGCCTTTATCAAGCTTCGCGTTGGAACGTTTTTCGGTAGTGAATGGGATAGATGCGGTGTCCTCTGCGGTTGAGAATGCGACTCTTACGATTTCAAAAGAAAGACCGTCAGAGGCATCATTTGTCAATGGAACTGAAATTTTGTCATCAGAGTCCAAGGTGATTCCATATTCTGAAAGAACATCAGAAATCTTTTTGCCGTTTAATGCGTATAAAGTTTTTTCTTCGCCGTCAACCGTGAGGGTGAGGACGTTCTTTTTGCGGATGTAGATTTCTGCGCTACCGTTCGTAGTTTCTTCCGGCATATCGAAGTATTCATCCTCGCCGATAACTATTCCTGCTTCTGCGATGAAATCGGCAGTTTTTGACTGTTCGCTGTTATAGACTGTCTTCACGTCTCCGTCATAGACAAAAAATGTGTTTAAATCAGAGCGGAAAGCGAGAAAACACAGTGCGGATAAAAGAATAAACAAAAGGAAAATAACAGCTTTTTTGAAGAACGCAGAAAAAAGCTTCTTTATTGAGTTGTTATTTTTTGATTGCATAATAGCCTCCTTGAGTAGTTATGGAAATATAAGAATTATCTTCCATATTTATTACAAATTCAGCTAAGCACTTTACTTATTGTAACTTATTGTAACTTATTTGTCAAGTCGTGGGTAAGAAAAGTTCACGAATGGCGGCTGTTTTTACGATTTGAAGTAATTTGAGCTTATAAAAAAGACGAAAACCCGCATAAAGGCTATATGGACCTTTTCGGGTTTTTGGGTACGAAATATTCATTTTTTTGATTTCTTGCGTCTTTTTTTGCCGGCAGATAATATGGCGCCCAAAAGAGCACCAAGGAAGACTGCGGCAAGAATAAAGATGAAAGAAGATTCAGGCAGTGCTCTTCCGTACAGCAGTGCTCCGGTGAGGAAGAGGATAAGTATGAACAAAACTGCAGATGCGAGTGCTGTGTAGAGAGGTTTGCCGAGCTTTTTGCAGGAAAGCATGCTTGCTACAAACGAACCGACAAAGACGGAAAACGCCGAGAAATACGAAATATAGTCAACGGGGAGAGTCTCGGTAAGAACAAGGACTGTGCCGAGCGCGGAGAGAAGCAGAGAGATGCATATTCCTATTATGCAGAAAAGAAAAAGGGTAGTGAACAGTGTTTTAAAACTTTTTGCAGATTCTTCGTTTTTCTTCATAAAAATACCTCCGAATAAGCTTGTATAGAAGTTTATTCGGAGGATTCTTTAAAAATTACTGATATGAAATTATTTCTCTTCAGCTTCGTTTGCAGTTTCCGGAGCTTCAAGTTCTGCAGTTTCTTCGATAGCTTCTTCTGCCTTTATCTTCTTTTCGGGAGCAGGCTTATCAACAGTGCTTACTGCCCACTTCATAATGCGGATCTTGGACTTATCCGTGCTTGATTCGATAACGAGCTCTTCGTCCTTGACCTTTACAATGCGACCGACGATACCGCCGATAGTTGTGATCTTGTCACCGGCCTTGAGGCTGTCGCGCATTTTTGCTGTTTCTTTCTTCTTCTTGTTCTCGGGACGGATGAGAAGGAAGTAGAAGATTGCAATCATAATAACAATCATGAAAATCGGGCTTCCGATAATTGCGCTGTACCACGGAGCCTGTTCAGCAGTAGCTGCAGCAGCTTCGCCACCCTCTGCGAAAGCAACCGTAGCAAGAGAAGCAAGGATGCAAACGAGAGCCAAAATTGAAAGTATTCTTTTCTTGTTCATATTAAACACCTCTGAAATAGTTTTGCGACCTGTAAGACGCATAAATATATTCTACTAAATTTGGAATAGAAAAGCAAGGGAATTTTTGAGAAATTACTGGGCGAGATAAATTTCTACGTCAGTGTAGTAGAAATGGATGATATCTTCTGCTCGTTCGCCGCGAAGAGCCATAGCTTTTGCACCGTTCTGGCTTAAGCCCACGTTGTGTCCCCAGCCTGTGCCGGACACGACGAACACGGCATCCTGCGCTACTGGTTTTGCCGGGGTGGATGTCTGTGGCTTAAATTCAGTCGTTCCTGATGCTGTAATAATGGAGACGGAGTCCGTTGCAACTTGCGTCGTTCCACTTGCGCCCACTGCGAAAACGGAATCCGTAAGTGCGTTTACAGATGAGTAAGCATTGTTGATGTAAAGGAGAGCCTTTGAATCGTCCTCGCTGCCCTTTCTTTTTACGGTATAGCGTTGGCTGTGCGTATATTTTTTATAAGTGGAGCTGTAAAGGATTGTTCTCGCTTTTTCTTTTGAGAAGTCAAACTCTTTGCCGCTTGAATCAACAAGGGTAAGGGTATAGACGTTACCCGTGTCGGTGAATTTTTTGACGTACATATTTACAATTTTTGTGCAAGGGTAACCTTTGGCGTTGAGAATATATGTGAGTTCATCGGAAGAGTATTCGTATTGCCAACGTCCGTTTGTGCAGGTGTCAAGGTCTTCGTTGTCATCGTAAACACCGCGCAGATAGGGGAGAGTTGCAGACCATACGTTCTCGGAGTTTTCCGTAGCACCGCCGTTTGAAGAGCAGAAAACTGCGTTTATTGGTTTGCCGTCATATAAGATATATGCGCCGTAGGTTTCATCAACGGCACGGTCTGAATTTTCTCCTGCAGAGTTTGCACCGCTGTAAACCTGACAGTCGGTAGTTCCGCAGACATCAAAGCTCTTTCCGTGCTTGCCGTAGTTATAAAGGGCGTATGTACGTGCACACATCGCCTGCGCCTTGAGAGCTTCAAGTGGCCAGCTTGTTGACATCTCGTACGGCACAACGCCTTTTACATATTCCTGCATGGGAACAAAGTTGATAACCGAGATGTTTCCGCCGTCTCTCATGTACTGGAAACCGCCGTGGTATTTATATCCTTTGAACCACGTAAGCGGCATGATGCTTTCGTCGATTGACGGATAGACCGCAAGATATACATCGTTGTCGTATTCGAAAAGAATCTGACCGTTTGCTGTATTTACAACCGTAACGCACTTCGGATTACCACCGACAACCGTGCAGGAGTCAAGGTATGTGTATTTTGTTGTGTCTGTCTGTGCAAGTGTTGAGTTTAAGTATGAGCCGATTCTGATTTTATAAACTCCGTTTTCGATTGCTGAAAATGCGGGGATACCCTGGATGTTAAGTGAGGTTACCATTGCGGAAACATCTTCGGGTGTAGAGTATTCACTATCCAGCTGGATATGGTATTCTCCGATGAGTGTGCTTCCAGACGGGGCAGAGGATTCGTAGAATTTTCCGTCATGGTAATAGATGTTTGCGTCCTTGAGCATACTTATTCGGTTTGTGCTATTTTCTGTAAACTGTGTTATAAAGTTGTGGGCGGAATCGAAGAAACCGAAGCGGTAGCCGATTCCGTCAATATTCTGCAGGTTTGCAGAAATCATTGCGTTGTTGCCGTAATAAAGTCCTACACGGACTGTAGGGTTTGCTTCGGGAGCGGCAAGTGCAACAACAGAGAGTGCAAACAAGGCTGAGATTAAAATCAAAAACTTTCTCAATTTCATAATAAATCCTCTCAAAAGGTTATATTACTATTATATCTGTTTTTACGACAGATTTCAACATTGTGGAAAAAGTTTACAGACGCTTATCAAATCTACCTGAATAAGTTGCTCTGAACTCTTCAAATGTGCCGTTGTCGAGAGCTTCTCTGATTCTTTCCATAAGTTTGTTGTAGAAATGCAGATTGTGAATAACTGCAAAACGCATTGCGAGCATTTCTTTTGCTCGGAAGAGATGGCGGAGATATGCTCGGGAATAGTTTTTGCAGACGTAGCAATCGCACTCGGGGTCAATCGGAAGAGGGTCTTCTTTGTATTTTTCGTTATTCAAGTTTATGCAACCGTTTTCTGTATAAAGATGGCCGTGACGCGCGTTGCGCGCAGGGAGGACACAGTCGAAAAAGTCGATGCCTCGAGCGACGCCTTCGATGATGTTAGTCGGGGTACCGACGCCCATGAGATATCGCGGTTTGTCTTTCGGCATGTGTGGCTCGACGGAATCGATGATGCGATACATTTCTTCGTGCGACTCGCCGACGGCGAGACCTCCTATTGCGTATCCGGGAAGGTCTAACTTTGCGATTTCCTTCATATGCTCAACTCTCAAATCGTCGTAGGTTCCACCCTGGTTGATTCCGAAGAGCATCTGACCGGGATTTGTGCAGTCAGGCTCTTTGTTGAGTTTGTTGAGTTCTTCCTTGCAACGTGTGAGCCAGCGCGTTGTTCGTTCGCAGGATGCTTTTACATATTCGTAAGGCGACGGGTTTTCTACACACTCATCAAATGCCATTGCAATATCAGAGCCGAGAGCGGACTGAATCTGCATGGATTTTTCGGGGGACATGAAGATTCTGTGTCCGTCAATATGCGAAGCGAATGTGACGCCTTCTTCTTCGATTTTTCGAAGTGTCGAAAGGGAAAAAACCTGAAAACCGCCGCTGTCAGTGAGGATTGGTCTCGACCAGTTCATAAACTTGTGGAGACCGCCCATGTTTTTTACAACATCTTCGCCCGGGCGGAGGTGCAGGTGATAGGTGTTTGAGAGTGCTACCTGACAACCAATGTTTTTGAGGTCGCAGGCATCGAGCGCGCCTTTAATTGCGGCGACGGTTGCGACGTTCATAAAAACGGGTGTCTGAACCGTCCCGTGGGGTGTTGTAAATTCGCCGCGCCTTGCTTTGTTTTCTGTCTTTAAAAGTTTGAACATAAACGTTATCTCCTGTTATCTGATAAACATTGCATCACCGAAACTGAAGAAACGGTATTTTTCTTCGATTGCGGTCTTATATGCGTTTAAAATGTTTTCTCGTCCTGCAAGTGCTGAAACAAGCATTATAAGTGTGCTTTCCGGAAGATGAAAGTTTGTTATGAGAGCATCCACTGCCTTAAACTTATAGCCGGGGTAGATGAATATGCTTGTGTTGCCAAAGCTTTTTTCAATCTTTCCGTCTTCTGAAAAAGCAGATTCCAGTGTGCGACAAGACGTTGTGCCTACTGCGATTATGCGTCCGCCTGCTGCTTTTGTTTCTTCGATTATCTTCTTTGATTCTTCAGGGATTTCAAAATATTCAGAATGCATAATGTGGTCTTCGATTGCTTCTGCCTTTACCGGTCGGAATGTACCGAGTCCAACATGTAAAGTGACGAATGCTGTTTTTACACCTTTTTTTCGGAGAGCTTCGAGAAGCTCGTCTGTAAAGTGAAGTCCTGCAGTTGGTGCTGCGGCAGAGCCAATGTTTTTTGAGTAAACGGTTTGGTAACGCTCGGGGTTATCAAGCTTCTCATGAATGTACGGCGGAAGGGGCATTTCACCGAGCTTTTCAAGTATTTCGAGGAAGATGCCGGTATATAAAAATTCTACAACTCGTTTTCCATCTTCGAGTTCTTCACGGACGGTTGCTTTGAGTAGTCCGTCTCCGAAAAAAATCTCTTCGCCGATGTGTGTCTTTCTGCCTGGGCGGGTGAGGGCTTCCCATTTGTTGTTGCCGAGATCTTTAAGGAGAAGAACTTCAACTGCGCCGCCTGTTTTTCTCTGTCCGAAAAGACGGGCAGGGATGACACGTGAATCGTTGAGAACGAGACAGTCTCCGGGGCCTAATTCGCCGAGAATATCTGAAAAATGACGGTGTGAAATATCTCCGGAAACCTTGTCAAGAACGAGGAGCCTTGAAGCATCTCTTTTGTCTATGGGAGTCTGCGCTATAAGCTCCTCGGGAAGGTCAAAATAAAAATCTGATTTTTTCATCAAAAAAACCCTTTTCTTTCTGTGTTTTTGTTGTCGTAATTATTGACATTACGGGTGTTTGTGTGGTATTATCATACAATAGACATTACTATAAATTATATTACAGCCCGGCTTTTTTTTCAATATGTATTTCTCTTGATTTGCAAAGATTGAAAACTTTTGCATAGGATGTAGTGTATTAGTAAAATACGGAGGTTTTTTATGAAGACGTACAACGTAGGTATTATTGGATGTACAGGTATGGTAGGACAGCGCTTTGCGTTGCTTCTTGCAAATCATCCCTGGTTTAAGGTAAAGGCTCTTGCAGCGAGTGGTCGATCTGCAGGAAAAACATACGAAGAAGCTCTCGGTTCACGTTGGGCTATGACTTCTCCTGTTCCGGAGAACCTGAAGTCTATGGTTGTCTATGATGCAGGTTCAGATGTCGAAAAGATTGCGGCAGCGGTTGATTTTGTCTTCTGTGCTGTTGATATGCCGAAGGATGAAATTCGCGCACTTGAAGAGCGTTATGCAAAGGCAGAATGCCCGGTTGTTTCAAATAACAGCGCACACAGATGGACTCCGGACGTTCCGATGGTTATTCCGGAAGTTAACCCGGACCACATCGAGGTTATAAAGGACCAGCGTTCACGTCTTGGAACAAAGCGCGGATTTATCGCAGTAAAGTCAAATTGCTCTATTCAGGGCTATGTTCCGGTTCTTACTGCGCTCAATGCAGAATACGGCCTTAAGAAAGCTCTCGCTTGCACATATCAGGCAATTTCCGGCGCAGGTAAAACATTTGAGCGTTGGCCTGAAATGGTTGATAACGTTATCCCGTACATTGGTGGCGAAGAGGAAAAATCAGAGCGTGAGCCGCTCAAGATTTGGGGTACTCACCAGGATGGCGTTATTGTTCCGGCAGAGGAGCCGTCAATCACAGCACAGTGCATTCGTGTTCCTGTTACAGATGGACATATGGCTGCTGTTTTTGCTTCATTTGAAAAGAAGGTTGACCTTGAAAATGCAATAAAGCTTATCAAGGAATACAAGGGTCGTCCGCAGGAGCTTGGTCTCCCGAGCGCACCGAAGCAGTACATGTACTACTTTGAAGAAAACGACAGACCGCAGACAAAGAGTGAACGTGAGCTTGAAAACGGTATGGCGGTTTCAGTAGGTCGACTTCGTGAGGACACACAGTTTGATTTGAAGTTCATCTGTCTTGCTCACAATACTCTCCGCGGCGCTGCAGGTGGTGCAGTGTTGCTTGCAGAGCTTCTCTGTGCAGAAGGATATATGGACTAAACGCATTTTTAGAGAGGAAGATTTGTTATGAAAACTCCTGTTTTTACAGGTGCAAATGTTGCGATCGTTACACCGCTTACCGAAAATGGCGTAAATTACGAAAAGTTTGGTGAGCTTATCGAGTTCCAGATTGCGAACGGTATTGATGCTATAACGGTTTGCGGAACTACCGGAGAATCTGCAACTCTTTCGCATGAAGAGCATTGCGAAGTCATCGAATATAGTGTTAAGAAGGTTGCTGGTCGTGTTCCTGTTATTGCGGGAACAGGAAGCAATGATACAGAGTTTGCACTTGAGCTTTCAAAATTTGCTGAAGATGCAGGTGTTGACGGCCTTTTGATGGTCACTCCGTACTACAACAAGACCACTCAGCGCGGACTTGTCAAGCACTATGAGTATGTTGCAGACCGAGTAAACAAGCCTATAATCCTTTATAATGTTCCGTCACGTACAGGTGTTTCTTTTAAGGCGGATACTTATGCGGAGCTTGCAAAACACCCGAACATCAATGGTATTAAAGAAGCAAGCGGAGATTTTTCACTCGTCGCTGAAACTCTCAGCAAGTGCGGAGACAATATGTTTATGTGGTCAGGTAACGATGACCAGGTTGTTCCGCTTATGTCTCTTGGTGCGGTCGGAGTAATCTCTGTTGTTGCAAATATTCTTCCTGATGTTGTTGCTAAAATGTGCAAGTGTTGCCTTGATGGTGATTTTAAGACAGCTGCAAAGCTCCAGCTTGACTATTATAACATTTCTGACGCATTGTTCTGTGAAGTAAATCCGATTCCTGTAAAAACTGCTCTCAAGCTTATGGGTATGGATAACGGATATTTGCGTATGCCGCTCTATGAGATGGCTCCGTCAAATGTTGAGCTTCTCAGGAAAGCTCTTAACGAAGTTGGAATCAAGACGGTTGAATAATTAGGAAGTGAATTACAAATGACAAAAATTTTGCTTTCCGGTTGCAATGGTCGTATGGGCCGTGCTATTTCGGAAATGTGCAAAAAAAGTGAAGATGCGGTCATAACGGCGGGTGTTGATCTTTTTACAGAGCAACATTTTGGCTATCCCGTATATGATTCTTTCTCTGCGGCTACAGAGGATTGCGATGTTGTGATTGATTTTTCAAACCCCAAAACGCTCCCATCACTTCTTGAGTATTGCACATCCAACAAAAAGCCACTCGTGCTTTGTACGACGGGGCTCTCTGATGAGGATCTTTCCGCTGTTGATAGGGCGTCGAATGTGATACCTGTGTTCCGTTCGGGAAATATGTCTCTTGGTATCAATGTTCTTATGATGCTTGCGAAACGTGCAACTCAGGTTCTTGGTGATGAATTTGATATTGAGATAATTGAGCAACACCACAATCAGAAGCTCGATGCGCCGAGCGGTACGGCTATTATGCTTGCAGAAGCAGTTGAATCTGCTGTATCCTATGAGCCTCGCCGTGTATATGAAAGACAGTCTGTCCGTGCAAAACGTGAAAAGAATGAGATAGGAATTCACTCCGTGCGCGGTGGTACTATTGTTGGAGAGCATGAAGTTATCTTCGCCGGTGAAAATGAAACTATAACGCTTCATCACTCTGCTCAGTCAAGAGAAGTCTTCGCGGCGGGAGCTATCCGTGCAGCAATTTATCTCGCCTCTGTTGGTGGGGTAGGGAAGTATAGTATGGATGACCTTATTGCTACCTATGTGAATATATAAAAATTTGTTGTGTAAAGTGCCGAAAATGGATTTATTCGTTTTTGGCACTTTTTGTTTTGCCTTTATCAAAATATAGTATCAGTGGAAAGATGCATCTACAACAGATGTGTCTTTTTTTGATTGAAGATACAAGGTTGACATAATTAAGTTTACATAACTTTTTGTAAGAAATAACAAAAAGTAGTCAAAACGCATTATTTTACTTGCATTTTACGGTGTTTTGAGGTATAGTTTATTTACGCGGTTTTATGTAAAGTAAAAACGGAGGTTGTCTCTATGTCCTATAGCTCGGGCATCTCTTTTATCGGCGGCGGCAATATGGCCTGCGCCATCATTGATGCGATTTTAAATTCAAAATTATTGTCAGCTTCTGAAATTTCAGTTTTCGATCCTTCGGAAGAAAAGCAGTCACAACTTCGGAATAAGGGAGTAAATGTCCTTTCTTCGAACGATGAGATTATTTCGAGAGAGGATGTTCTTTTTTTGGCTGTCAAGCCTCAGGTTATGGATGCTGTTCTTTCTTCGATTGCCGGGAAAGTCAAAAGCAAATGTGTTGTTTCGATTGCTGCGGGTATTTCTGTTGAACATATCAAATCATTCCTCGGAAATGATATACCTGTAATTCGTTCGCTTCCTAATACGCCAATGCTCGTTCTGAACGGTATGACGGTTGTAGCTGAAAGTGATGATGTTTTGCCTGATATGTTCTCATTTGTTTTGTCTATCTTTAAATCTGCAGGTGAGGTTGTTGTCTTGCCTGAAAACAAGATAAATGAGGCCATTCCACTCTCAAGTTCAAGTCCGGCGTTCTTCTTCAGAATGCTTAAGGCGATGGCTGAAGTTGGCGCTAAAAACGGAATATCGTATGAGGATGCGTTCAAGCTCGCGGCGACGGCTATGATGGGCTCGGCTGAGTATGCTATGAAGAGTGAAGCTTCGCTTGATGCGCTTATTTCGCAGGTATCTTCACCCGGAGGAACAACTGTTGCGGCGCTTTCTGCATTTGATGATTTCTGTTTTGAGAAATTCATCGAAGAAGTTGAGAGCCGTTGCATAAACCGAGCATACGAGCTCGGCGCATCAAAGTAAGTGTCATAGAACCCGTCCCTTTGTCATACTTTTTTACAGACGGTAAAAAAGAAAGGGATGTGTCATATGAAACCCAAAGTCAAAAAAAATATAAAATCAGTTTTTGCTGAGATTTCGCCCAGTCTGGCTATTGTGATAATCTGTCTTTTGCTTGGTGTTGCGGCTGGATGTGTTTTTGCCGTGAATTCCGAAAATGGGGCTGTGGCAGGAATTATTGGCGAAGACATAAGAAATCTTTCGGAAAGCGGAAGATATGATTACTCTTTTTCGAAAACTTTCTTTAATCTTATAAAATATCCTGCAATTTCGTTTTTTTTGGCATATTCGGCCTTTGGGGTGTTGTTAATCCCGGTGCTGTCGTTTTTTAAAGGGTTTGTGCTTTCGGTGTCAATATCATCAATTATAAGCGTATTTGGTAAGAAGGGAATTCTTACTGCGTTTTCGCTGTTTGGTATTCAGACGTTGATTTCGATTCCGTGTCTGGTTGTTTTAGCGGCGATTTCGTTTGAGTGTTCAAAGGTATTTGCGTTTGCGGTAAAGACACCGCGTGGGCAGATTTCGGCAAAAAAGCCGAACTTCTTGTATTTTACCTTGTTTTTTGTTTTTTGCGTAATTTTGATGCTTTTCACGGCTATGATGGATACCGCTATTACTCCGTCACTTACGTCTTTATCTTTAAAGACTATACTATAACTACAGGTGAACTTTTATGGAAAACTACTTGCAGAAATTTGAAACCTACTTACAAAAGAATAAAAACGCTTCTCAGAACACGGTAGTTTCATATATGCGTGACATATATAAGTTCAGCGACTACGTTTTCCGTAACGGTATAAAAGATGTAACCCGTTGTTCGAATAAGGATGTTGCAAAATATATTGATGATCTCGGCGGAGAAGGAAAATCTGCGGCGACGGTCACGAGAGCGCTTGCTTCAATCAGAGCGTTCTATACATACCTTCTCTCAATAAAAGCTGTAAAGAAGAATCCTACGAAGGATATAAAATCTGAGAATAAAAAGAAGACGTTGCCCAGAATTCTCACAAATAAAGAAGTTGATTTGTTTCTGAAACAACCAAAGTGCGACTCGCTCAAAGGTTATAGAGATAAGGCAATGCTTGAACTACTGTATGCAACAGGTATCCGCGTAAGTGAGCTTATAGAGCTTGATATCAAAGATGTGAGCTGTGAGCTTGGATTTGCCCGTTGCGGAGAAGGGAACAGCGAAAGGGTTATACCGTTATACCCTGCGGCTATTTCGGCGCTTTCTGACTATCTGGAGAATGCGAGACCGCTTCTTATTGCAAATCAGGCAGAAAAAGCTTTGTTTGTAAATCTCAACGGAGAGAGAATGACTCGCCAGGGGTTCTGGAAGATAATAAAGCAGTATCAAAAGAGCGCAAAGATAACGACGGAGATTACGCCGCATGTTCTGCGCCATTCTTTTGCGGCGCACCTCATACAAAACGGTGCGGAGATAGGCGTTGTCAAAGAAATTATGGGTCATGCCGATATTTCTTCAACAATGCTCTATGCTCAGCTTATAAAGAGCAATTTAAAAAGTACATATATCAAGTTTCATCCGCGCGCTTAATTACGAAAGAAAAGGATATGGTGAAAATTAATGGCGTTTTTTAATTTTAAAAGAAAGTCAGTTACTCCGGAAACAGATAACAGACAAAAACGAGGCATCGTAAGGTATTTTGAAATAGTTTTCACGAAGTTTTCAAAGTTTGTACTCTTGAATCTTGTGTATTTTCTCTGCATGTTTCCGGCGCTTTGCGGACTTATAACAATGATAGGCGGCTTGATAAATAATCCGGAAGTTATTGATCAGATGTATTTCCTCAAGTTCTTCTATGTGATTACTGAGAGGGTATATAGCTTCTTCCCGCCGCTTGCGATAGGTCTTTTTATTGTTTCTGCGTTTTTCTATGGTCCGCTTACGGCCGGGCTCACTTATTGCGTCAGAAATCTCGCAACAGGGCGTCATATATGGATAAGTGACCTTTTTTCAAGAGCAAAAAGCAATTTAAAGCAAGGTCTTGCTCTTGGAATTATCGATATAATTGTTTTCTTCAGTTTGCTTCTGTATATTTCGGCAGACCTTTCCGCTTTGCAGGGAACAACTCTTGTTATGTATAAAATCCTGAAAGTTGTTTCGGTTATAATTTCAATACTTTATGTTTGCGTTCGGTTTTATACGTATTCCATTGCGGTTACATTCGAGCTGCCGGTTCGCGACATCTTCAAGAATGCTTTTATTTTCCTTGTTCTTGGCTTTTTCAGGAACATTCTCGCATTTGTGGTTTCGTTTGTTATATTCACATCGTTTGTTTCGACACGCATAATCGATATCATTCTCATGGGGACGTTGATGTTCTCATTTGCCAGATTCTCGGCTGTTTTCTGCACGTATCCGATAATCGACAAATATATGCTCAAGGTGAAAGAAAAAGAAGAAAGTACCGAGGAGTAACATAGAAAAAGACCGAAGGTTTCGGAATACCTTCGGTTCTTTTTGTCTTAATATGTTAAGGAATATAACTTTACAAGAGCTGCGCTCAGAAGGATGCCTCCAACGATGTCAGAAAACCAATGAACGCCTGAAAACAGCCTTGTGACTACCATAAAAATCATAAACGCGGTCAGTGTTATGTTGATACTTTGTCTGAGTGCTTTGTTTTCAACTAGTCTGTTAAAATTCATTATTGAGGTAGGAATAATACATAATACAAGCATTGTTGTTGATGATGGGTAGGAGGCTTCGAGTCGTCCGCTTATTAATATTGGTCTGTAATTTATGATAAATTCTTCAAAAAAGAGATAGAGAATAAGTACTATTATATAAAAAACACCAAGTGAAATAATACTCTTATCTACTTTGAGAAAGCTTTTTCGATTTATCATTTGGAAGAGGCCGATAAAAGCAAATACGAACATAAGACCTACCGGGATTAAGCCTAACCAGTCCGTGAGGGTGTATAGAGGCATGTGAACCCCGGTAATATTATGGATAAAAAGATTGAGCGTTGAGAAGCCAACGGTAGAGTTGCAAGGACCTATTGCTTTAGTGTCGACAAAACAAAGGAGAGTTGTCCAAAGGATAAATGCTACGAGGAAGAGAAGTGCAGGTAAAAGTTTTTTTCTGTTTTCTTTTTTCATTTGTAAAAACCTTTCTTTCTTGTATTTGACTTGCGTCTGAAAATACTTTATGTGAAAGAACTGCTTTTTTCAAGAAACGAAGCGTGTCAGATATGACACGCTTCGTTTCATTTTCTTTTTATCATTATAATCAGCTTGATTAGCAAGAAAACAAATAGAAGTGCAGCGGCATAAGGTTGGCGACTGAATGTGAAAAGAAAAACGCCTGTGGCATTCAATATAAGCGAAAGGCACGCTTTAATTTTGGTGTTGAAGGGGAGAGATAGGTTTAAGAAACCGAGTATTATGCTTGTAATTACAACTGTAAAGTAAGTTACCTTTATATATTGCGAGAGTTGCGACAAGCCGAGAAGAGAGACTCCGTATATCACGTCGCCTGTTTTTTGTCCGAAAAACGGCAGAAAAAGGAACGTGACAACGCTTAAGTCCAGTAAACCGAATACGGTATCGAAAATGTGCCGTTTGTTTTGTTGCTTGTCTTCTTCTGCGAGAGAAATCAATTCTTCACCTGACAAAAGCTCGTCTATCGTTACAGAGAAAAGATTAGCAATTGATTTTAGGGAGTCAATATTCGGATATCCTCTTCCTGATTCCCACTTTGAAACCGCTGTGCGAGATACAAAAAGAGCTTTTGCTACTTCTTCTTGCGTCCAGCCCTTTTGTTTTCGTAGTTCCTGTAGTTTTACATTGAATTCCATAGACGTAATCACCTTTGATGTTTTATTCGTTTAATAATCGCGGTTAAAATCATTGCAACTGCACCGATTACCAGATAAGCGGTGGAATAAAGTAAAAAGTCCGGCTCACCAAGGTCAAAGAAAATCCACGCACCGGTTAAAAACAAGGCTGCTGAGATGATGGGGAGCGACCAAAACTTTTTTATATTCATGCCTGCAAAAACACCACAGACGGCAGAAAATGCAGGGTTGAGTGCAAAAAACAAAATAAAGCATATTGCCATCCCGCTTGTACCTGCAAACGTTACAGCAAGAAAAGGACAACCAATCATAAGAAGGGTGGCGCCAACTATCCAGGAAATAAAACGCTTCATATAAACACTCTCCTTTGCTATGATAGTATTATTTTATCACAGAGAAAGAGCAAAAACAATAAAAAACAGCACCCACCAAAATGGTGAGTGCTGTAAAATGCCTTGAAGTAGATCAATAAGCTCATTTAAAAAAATTTATCGTTACTCTTGTACCTTTGCCCTCTGTGCTTTCAAGAGAAATCTCTGCATCGTGATATGCGGCTCCATGTTTTACGATTGCAAGACCGAGCCCTGTACCGCCAACAAGTTTCGAGTGACTTTTATCAACTCGGTAAAAGCGTTCAAATATTCTGCCTTGTTCTGATACCGGAATTCCTATGCCCGTATCTCTCACGGTAATGCTCACTTTATCATTTGTCTGATTGATAATAACATCCACAATTCCGTTTTCATTGTTATATTTGATGGCATTATCACAAAGGTTATATATCATCTCATCAAGTATTTTTCTTGTTCCAAACACGGTAGCTGAACCACCTATGACATTGAGAGATATATTGCGTTTGTCTGCAACAGATGAAAGTCTGTTTACAATGTCATTTGAAAGTTCGCATAAATCCACTTGTTCTTTTTCAAAAATAACCGCTCCTTCGTCAAGTTCAGATATTTTCATAATGTCACTGACAAGAGTGATAAGTCTTTGTGCTTCATCGTAAATAGAAGTAGAAAAGTCAATAACAGTTTCATCCGGCATACCACCTGATTTCATCATCTCTGCAAAGCCTGAAATTGATGTAAGTGGAGTTTTCAATTCGTGTGATACGTTAGATGTAAATTCCTGACGAAGTTGTTCACGCTGTACACTTTCGGTAACATCAATAATTACCATAACAGCGCCAATTATTTTATCCCCCTCAAAAACGGGGTTTGCAATCAGATTATATGTGTTTTCTTCGTGGGTAATATCGTTTTCGCTGCGCTCGCCCGAAAGAGCCGCTTCAATGGTATTTCTAAAGCCACGACTTCTGTTGAAAGAAAGAACACTACCGCTTTCTGCATCACCGACTTCAAGCAAGGCTTTAGCCGCCTGATTATAAGAAAGAATCTTAAAGTCCTTATCAATAATCAAAAGTCCTTCGCTCATATTTTCTGTTATGAGTTTGAATTCCTCTTGTTTTTGCTCTGCTTCTTTTATCTGCTTCGAAATAGTTTTTTTCTGAGCAGATATTTTTTTGAGTAGTGGTGTTAATTCTTCATAAGTTTCATTTGCAGCAGGATTATCAAGATCAAGCTCGTTAATAGGCTTTATAATGGCCTTTGACAATCTGTATGACAAGAAGAAAGAAATGACAAGAGAAAATGCGATTATTATAATTAATGGCCGCAGAAGTCCAAGCAATATTCTGGCAACGGAATTTTGAGTGGTCGATACGCGAAGTATAGTTCCGTCATCAAGCTTTTCTGCATAGTACAAAGTTTTCTGCATCAAAG
This sequence comes from Eubacteriales bacterium, assembly GCA_045629985.1. GTDB lineage: Bacteria > Bacillota > Clostridia > Oscillospirales > JAAYXM01 > SIG480. Next base: position 1,203 of record JAZQSI010000021.1, on the reverse strand, counting down.
TATTTGAATATCTTGAGCTAGTTCCTTTCCCGTTTTTTATCGCCTCATTAATTTCTTTTCTGTCAGCGTGGTTTTCAAGTTTCTCTGCACTTGCTGAGGTATCAGCTAAAACCGTTCCGTCCGCTGAAACTAAAGTTATTCTTCTTCCTTTTTCGTTGAAGTTATTTATAAAGTCAATACCTTCATTTTTCACTGCATAGGATATGTATCCTGCTTCGCTTTCAAGTTCACGAAACATCTGTATTTCGAAATGACCGAACAGTACGCCGAAAATGAGACAAAAGCTCACAAGCAAGATAAGCATTGAGGTGAAAAAGTTCGAACGGAATATTTTATTGAGCATGCTCGTTACCTCCAAGCTTATAACCTATATTTTTAACGGTGTGAATAAGTTCTCCTGCGGTTTCAAGTTTTATACGAAGCTTTCTTATATGTACATCAAGAGTTCTTGATTCATCATAAAATTCTCCCCATACACGGGTAAGCAAGTTATCTCTTGAAACAACATTCCCCTCAGCTTCCAAAAGAACCATTAAAAGCGAATACTCCTTGAAAGAAAGGTTAACCTCTTTTCCTGATACCTCGATGATGTGCTTTTCGGGATTTACATACAAATCTCCGATTTTATATTCTTTTACTTTGTTGGTCTTTTCATATCTTCTTAAAACCGCACGAACACGGCTTGTAAGTTCTGTCATACCAAAAGGCTTTGCAATATAATCATCTGCACCCATATCAAGTCCCGTTACTTTGTCAAATTCACTACCTTTGGCAGTAATCATAATCACGGGAATATTTTTTGTATTTTCATCTGCCTGAAGTTTTCCCAAAATAGAAAGTCCATCTTCTTCAGGGAGCATTATATCAAGCAAAATAAGCTGTGGCTTGTCATTTTTTAATTCTTGCCAAAATTCACTCGGCAAACTGCATCCTTTAATTGCATATCCCTCTTTTTTAAGCGCATAGCATACAAGTTTGCGAATATTGGCATCGTCTTCTACAAAATAAATCAACACTTTCACCTCCGAAAAGTGATTTGTACTTATATATTAGCATAAAATGTGAGTTTTTTCAATAAATTGATGTCATTTCATCAATCTATACATAACATTGGTTATCTTATGCGTGATTTCCCGTAATAGAGTATATAACCCATTCTGCAATATTTTCTGCGTGGTCACCGATACGCTCAAAGTATTTAGC
>JAZQSI010000020.1:0-1619 GCA_045629985.1 Eubacteriales bacterium | reverse complement strand
AAAATCTTAGGAACTACCCGAGAGAGCTTTTTGAAATTGAGTGTTAAAAGAGAAAAGGATGTGCATTTGCACATCCTTTTCTTGCTTAATGTTGTGTTTTCGTGATATACTGAATATATAAGGTATAAGGAGGAGAACTCTATGGCAGATATATTCGGTGAGCTTGAGTTTCATCTTAAAATAAAACGTGGGGATATAGGTGAGTATGTCATTCTCTGCGGAGACCCCGGAAGAGTAGAGAAGATTGCGGCATATCTTGAGGGTGCGAAGAAAGTTTCAGAAAACCGCGAGTACGTGATATACACAGGAACTCTCTGCGGTGAGAAGATTTCTGTTGCTTCAACGGGAATAGGCGGCCCGTCTGCCGCGATATGCGTTGAGGAGCTTATTCACTGCGGTGCGAAAACGTTTATCCGCGTCGGCACAAGCGGAGGTATCCGAGAGGATGTCATCGGCGGTGACCTCGTAATTGCGACAAGTGCCGTTCGTGCTGAGGGAACAAGTGCGGAATATCTCCCCGAGGGGTATCCTGCCGTTGCAGACTTCGAGGTTGTTCGCGCGCTTGCGGATGAGGCAGCGGAGCTTTGTGACGGAAGTTTTGGTAATTCATACCATGTAGGAGTTGTACAGAGCAAGGACTCTTTCTATGGCGAAACAAATCCCGAGACGATGCCCGTTTCCGACATGCTTCTTTCAAAATGGAAAGCATACGTCTCACTTGGATGTCTGACGTCCGAGATGGAGTGCGCCGCCATATTCTCGGTTGCGCTTACACGCGGTGTAAAAGCAGGCGCGGTTCTTCTTTCAATCTGGAACGTTGAACGCGAAAAATCGGGCAAGGAGAGCCCGCTTGATATGGATACCGACCGTGCGATAAGATGCGCCGTCGGCGCGATAAAGCGATTAATAAAAAACAGCAAGGGCTAATCCTTGCTGTTTTTTGTATGTTTTTTTATTGCTTCTATCGTTTCCTCGCTTAAGTAATGCTCAATTTTGCAGGCGTCGGCTGACGCTATTTCTTCGGGAACTCCTATTGAGGAAAGGAAAGAAGTAATAAGGTTATGACGTTCGTAGATTTTCGTTGCGACGTCGCGACCGTCTTCTGTTAAAGTGATGAAACCGTCATCGGAAACGAGGATGTAGCCGCCGTTTTTTAAAAGCCCGACGGCACGGCTGACGCTCGGCTTTGAATATCCCATGTGCTCAACGATGTCGATAGAACGGAGCTTTCCTTTTGTTTTTGAAAGAACGAGTATGGTTTCAAGATACATTTCGCCCGATTCAAGAAGCGGCATGGCTATCACCTCCAAAAGTAACTTTATAAAGAATAACATAAAATAGAAAAATTTTCAAGTCGATATTGACAACGAAAAAAAGATGTGATAATATATTGGTTAGCGAAGGCTAACTGCTTGAATGGAGGAAGAAAAATGACGCTTGACATGTTGAAAGTCGGCGAAAGCGGAATAATAAAAACTGTAGGCGGCGAGGGAGATCTCCGCCTTCGTTTGCTTGATATGGGGCTTATCCCCAAAACTCGCATAACGCTTATAAAGGTCGCGCCAATGGGTGACCCGATGGAGCTTTATGTCAGGGGATATGAGCTTACTCTGCGTGCA
>JAZQSI010000019.1:0-9794 GCA_045629985.1 Eubacteriales bacterium | reverse complement strand
GGCTTCGATATCGAAGTTCTTGACGAGGCAGAGGTTGGATACCGTTGCACATGTTCGCGTGAGAGAACACGCGGAGTCATTATGTCGATAGGTGAAGAGGAGCTCACCACGATCTGCGAAGAGGATGGCAGAGCCGAGGTTGCGTGCCAGTTCTGCGATAAAAAATACGTATTCGAAAAAGACGAGCTTTATGAGCTTATAGAAGAAATAAAGAATAAAAAAACGGACAATTAAAATTGTCCGTTTTTTGTTTTGTTGTGCACCTTGGTTTGCTTTTTTGAATAGAATATTTCAGAAAGAAATATAGACGGAGGTATGTTTTATGGATAATGACCTTTCCTCGCTTGCGAAGAATATTACCGAAGCCTTTGATGGCAAAAAGAAGAAGGGGATGCTTGAAAATATAGCACGGCTTCTTTCGGGCGAGAATGGCAAAAAAGTGCTCGAAGCCCTCCTTTCGGACGGAGGAGAGGGAGTACGTCACGCGGCGGAGGCGGCAAAGAAAGGGGATATGCGAGGCGTTGAGGGGATAATTGCGTCTATCGCTCAAACTCCTGAAGGACTCGAGATGCTCCGCACATTCGGCGAAGATTTGAAAAAATAGACTGCGGGTGAGCTTACTGTGGCAGAACTTGAGAACATAATAGGCAATATAATGTCCTCCCCTGAAAGCATCGGGCGAATAATGGATGTGGTGAAGCTTTTTGGCGGCGATGAAAAGAATGATGCGGTCGAGAAAAAAGAGCCACCGACGGATTCACTGCCTCTCGGAGATATGGCGAGCGGTATGGATCCTGAACTTATATCGAAGCTTATGGGGCTTCTTAATAACTATAACGCGGACGACAGGCGTATAAGACTGCTTTCGGCGATGCGACCGTATGTCAAGGATTCAGATAGCTTTCACATAGATCGCGCAATCCGCATCGTGAAGCTCGCACATGTTGCAAAGGGCGCGCTTGAAAGTTTTTTGAAATAGGGGGGTCTGTGTGTATAATAAGTATTTTTCGGAGAATGCAGAAGCGTTTTCTGAACTTTATCGGCCGGTGGAATATGAAGATAGGAAAAAGGAAGAGGAGATATTTCCAAAGCATGAGAACGAGAAGAAAAATTTCGACCTGCGACGTCTGCTTCATATGATTGATGTTGAAAAAATCGGAATTCTTCCGATAGTTCTGCTTCTTCTCCTGCTTATAGATGTGGATGATGACGAGAAACTGATAATTATAGCACTTGCTGTGATTTTTGGCATATAGATAAAAAGGCATCTGCAGAAACTCTGCAGATGCCAATTCATTATTCGGGAATTTTTCCGTCGGGAAGTTTGAAGTTGTCAGAAATTTGCTCTGAAATATCTGTTTGCGTTGCCGTTATCGAATAAATGACGGAAGAAGAGGTATCGAGCGTTTCTCCGTGAAGGAGAAGTCCTGTTGTTGCGGAGACCCAGTAGCGTTCCGTGTAGCCTGTATGAGGGCTCTTGAGCTCTGCATATATGCATGGCGTGCTGTCGTATGTCGTGAGATTTGCTGATACAATGTTTTTATCGTCAGCATTGAGAATGTCCTCGTATGACATCATCATCTGTGCATCGTCGGGTTCGAATTCACCTCTTGAGGCAGTGTGGTAGGTGCGACTTCCGGAACGCCATACATAGAGTTTGTCTGAAGTATATACATAATGCATTGTCTGTGAGGAAGAAATGAGGTCAACACGCGAAAGGGAACCCTTGACCCAACGCCGCCTCGTATATGTTGCGCTTCCTGATTCGTGAGAGAGAATGCTCTGTGTTTCGGAAAAGTATTCTTCAGGACGCGCCATTGCTGAAATAATGCTTTTGACATTTTCTTTGTCGATCGTCACGGCGCTCGTTATAAGAGTTTGGTTTGTGTCAACTATGCCAAGCTCGGGTGGATGCTCGGGAACTGTGTTTATAAGCGTTGTTGACATATCGGGGATGAACAGCAAGAAGAGAATGAATATAACTGTGCCTGCGATCGCCAAAAACAGCGTGGTGTATGTTTTTCTTTGGTTTTTCATAGACACAGCTCCTTTCAGGATTATTCAAAGTCTGCCGGCTTTTCTCCGATGCCTGCGAATTTCCAGAGAATTGCATCGGCAATTCTCTTTGATGCGTTGCCGTCGCCGTAGGGATTTACGGCGTGCGCCATCTTGTTGTATGCATCCTCATTTTCGAGAAGCTCGCATGCGGACTTGCGGATGTCTTCACGTTCAACACCTACAATTTTTACTGTGCCTGCACGTACAGCTTCGGGGCGTTCGGTCTCGCGGCGCATAACAAGAACGGGCTTTCCGAGCGACGGAGCTTCTTCCTGAAGACCGCCGGAGTCGGTAAGGATGAAGTGTGCCCTTGCCATGAGGTTGTGCATATCGTCAACATCAATCGGGTCGATGAGGTGAACTCTCGGAACGTCGCCGAGGATTTCGTAAACTGTTTCGCGGACGACGGGGCTCATGTGGACGGGATAGATCACCTGAACGTCGGGGTGAGCCTCGATAACATCGCGGACAGCGTGCATGATATTTCTCATTGGCTCGCCGTAATTCTCGCGGCGGTGTGCTGTCATAAGAATTGTGCGGAAGTTATCAAAATCGATATTGTTTATAGCTTCTGAATGGAATGAGTAATTATCGGATACGGTATATTTGAGAGCATCGATAACGGTATTGCCTGTTATGAAGATACCGTCGGTGAGAGCTTCACGCTCAAGGTTCTTTGCGTTGTTGATTGTAGGACAGAAGTTTAAGTCTGCAATGTTTCCAATGAGCTTTCTGTTCATTTCCTCCGGATAGGGGGAGTACTTATCGAAAGAGCGGAGACCTGCCTCAACGTGACCAACGGGGATCTGGTGGTAGAAAGCGGCAAGGGCGCTTACGAACGCAGTGGAAGTGTCACCGTGAACGAGAACGACGTCGGGCTTTACTTTACCAAAAAGCTCTTCAAGACCCGTAAGGATTTTTGTGGTTATAGTAGAGAGTGTCTGTTTCGGAGTCATGATGTCAAGGTCATAATCCGGTTTTATTTTGAAAATTTCGAGAACAGAGTCGAGCATCTCGCGATGTTGTGCTGTGACGCAGCAAAGAGAATTGATGTTTTCGCGGCGCTCAAGCTCGAGTACGAGTGGGGCCATTTTGATGGCTTCGGGACGTGTTCCGAAAATGGACATAACGGTGATTTTATTCATGTCGTTACCTCTTTTACATAATATAAAAATATTCTATACTATTTTGGCGTTTTTTGCAAGAGTGAGAAAATTATTGCAAGCGTTGCAAAATATCGCAAATCTATTGAAAGAAAAAAACTAATTTAGTATAATGTAATAAAATAATTTTGTAAAATGCATTTTTAAAGGAGTGTTTTGTATGGACGTTTCGATTTTGAAGTTGCTAGAGAATGATGCCAAGATGAGCACGGAACAGATAGCCTCGTCTCTCGGTATAGATGAAAGGGAAGTCGCCGCGCAGATAGCGCAGTGTGAGGAAGAGGACATCATAGCCGGATACAAGACACTTATTGACTGGGAAAAATTGGGCGATACTTCTGTTACGGCCCTTATAGAAATAAAGGTCGTTCCCCAGCGCGGCCTCGGATTTGAGAGAATCGCCGAGCGCATCAGCCAGTACGACGAGGTTGAGAGCGTTTACCTCATGTCGGGCGGTTTTGACATTGCGGTGACGGTCAGCGGTGAATCGCTTCGTGAGGTTGCGTGTTTTGTTTCTGACAAGCTCGCACCGCTTGAGTATGTCACGAGCACGGCAACGCATTTTGTTCTTAAAAAGTTCAAGGACAAGGGTATAATGTATACCAATACTCAAAAAGATCAGGAACGCGAATACGCGTTTTAATCCTCGGAGGAACTTATTATGGATTACAGTGAAAAACTATCAACTTGCGCGAGTGGACTAAAACCCTCCGGAATACGCAAGTTTTTTGACCTTCTCGACGGCAGTCGTGATGTCATCTCTCTTGGTATCGGTGAGCCTGACTTTGTCACGCCGTGGCACATAAGGGATGCAGGTATCGCTTCTCTTGAAAAGGGATTTACGTATTATACGCCAAATGCAGGTACGACGGATCTCCGCCGTGCGATTTCGGATTATATGAAACGTTCTGTGGGTGTTGACTATTCCCTCAAGGATGAAATTGTTGTCACAGTCGGTGGCAGTGAGGCGATTGACCTCGCTCTCCGTGCTCTTATAAATCCCGGGGATGAGGTGATAGTTCCGGAGCCGTCCTTTGTCTGCTATGGTCCTATGGCGAGCCTTGCGGGTGCAAAAGCTGTGCCTGTTGCGACGGTTGAAGAGGATGATTTCAGATTGACCCCCGAAAAACTTGAGGCAGCGGTAACTCCGAGAACAAAAGTGCTCATCTTGCCGTATCCGAACAACCCAACGGGTGCGGTGCTTGATAAGGCTCTTCTTGAGAAGCTTGCGAAAATTATAATAAAGCACGATCTTCTCGTCATTTCGGATGAGATTTATTCTGAACTCACGTACAGCGGAGGACACGTTTCTCCTGCGTCGATAGAAGGACTTCGCGAAAGGACGGTTGTCGTAAATGGCTTCTCAAAGTCTTATGCCATGACGGGTTGGCGCCTCGGTTACGCTTGCGGCCCGAAAGAGATTATCGGCGTTATGACACGCGTTCATCAGTATGCTATTATGTCTGCTCCTACAATGGCGCAGTTTGCGGCGGTAGAAGCGCTTGATAACGGAGATCGCGATATTGAGGAAATGCGCGAGGAGTATAACCAGCGCCGCCGCTTTATGTGCGACCGCTTCAACGCGATTGGTCTTACCTGTAAGATGCCTGAGGGTGCGTTTTATATGTTCCCGTCAATCAAGAAGACGGGACTCTCGTCTGAAGAATTTTGCGCACGTCTTCTCCGAGAAAAGAAAGTTGCGGTTATTCCGGGTAATGCATTCGGAGAAAGTGGCGAAGGCTACGTCAGGTGCTGTTATGCGGCATCCATGAAGAATATAGCAAAGGCACTTGAGAGAATAGAGGAATTTGTTTCTTCACTTTAATTTTGATTTAGGAAGTAAAATTTATGCGCTACGGATTTGCAAAGGCATATGCAAAACTTAATCTGACGCTTGATGTTCTCGGAAGACGAGAGGACGGATACCACGACCTCGAAATGGTTATGCAGAGCATCTCGCTTTGCGACTCAGTTTCGGTTCGGATAGGTTGCGGTGGAGGAATATCAACAATTTCCAATGTGCGCCATATTCCGAATGATGAGAGGAATATTGCGTATAAGGCGGCGTCTGCGTTCCTTGTCGCGACGGGGATTGATTGTGGCGGTGTTCACATAGCGATGGAAAAACGCATCCCGTCAAGCGCCGGTATGGCGGGCGGCAGTGCTGACGGTGCGGCGGTTCTTCGTCTTCTCTCGCAACTTACGGGGACAAATCTCACGGAGCGTGAGCTTTGCGAAATTGGCGTCACGGTCGGCGCGGATATCCCGTTTTGTCTTATGGGCGGAACTGCCCTTGCATGCGCGAAGGGCGAGGATTTAAAAGAACTCACGCCAGTTCCGGATTGCTTCTTTGTAATCGGTAAACCGCGAAAAGGTATGTCAACAAAGGCTGTTTTTGAGAAAATTGATTCAGAACCTATCTTGCGCCGTCCTGATACTGCGGCAATGCTTTCGGCTATTGAACAATCCTCTGTTCCTGGCATTGCTTCTGCTGTGTATAACGTATTTGAAATGCCTGTTTCTTCGGAGGTTCCTGAGATATCCGACATAAAGGAAACTCTCCTTGAAAACGGGGCGCTTACTGCAGCGATGACGGGAAGTGGGAGTGCTGTGTTCGGAATCTTTGATAATCGTTCTGATGCTGAAAAAGCAAAAAAAATTCTTTCTCAAAGCTATGAAGATGTGTTTCTGACTACTCCTGTTTCTTCGGAGAAAGGCAGGGAAGTAATCGTTTGCGATTAAATTAAATAACGAACCACCTGTTTTGTGTTTTGAAACAGGTGGTTTTCTTTTACAATAAAACGGCGTCTGTTGAGATGCTCTTTTTGCGAAGATTGTCCATTCTCATATCAAGTTCGGCGCTGAGCTGTGAGCAGAGGTAAAGTTCGTGCGCCATGTTTTCGGTGAATGGTGTATCTTTTTTGTATTTTAGCTGATGTTCGAGTGCGGCCCACGAGTCCATTGCGATGGTGCGGAGCTGAATTTCAACTTTCATTTCACGTTTTTCGTGCATAAGGAAAATCGGTATTGAGACAATGAGATGCAGACTGCGATAACCGTTCGGCTTCGGCGTCTTTATGTAGTCTTTGGTTGTGATGAGGGTAACATCGTCTTGAGAAATAAAAGCGTTTGCAAGGGAATAGACGTCGTCGGTAAAAGAGCAGATGACTCGTATTCCTGCGATGTCGTTTAAGTTTTCCTCTATCGAAGAAAATGTTATAGGCAGATCTCTCAACATAAGCTTTTTCATTATGCTGTCAGGACTCTTGAGGCGGCTTTTGATTCCGTTTATTGGAGTTCTGTCGTGCTGGAGTGAAAATTGCTCGTTTAAGACGTTGAATTTTGTTTCCACTTCCATTATTGCACAGCGGTAGTATGCCATAAGCTTTTGAAAGGGTTCGACTGTCTGGTGCAATTTAAGGAGACTTTCTTCGTTTTCAAACAATGCTTTCAGCAGAGATGTGCCCTCGTAGGGAATGGTTTCCTTTGTGTTATTCTGCATTTCAAACCTCCGATTTTCTTTGTAAGATTAAAGTAACACTATTGGATGGTAAAGTCAAATAAAAATTTTATGAACACTTTTGCACCACTTTGCACCACAAGGTTAAAAGGAGGTGAAAATGGTGTTCGTTTTTCTTTGTCCCGAGATAGTAAGGCAATGTTTCGTTTATATTACAAAAAAAACGAAAAAAATGTAATAAAATTTTAAAAAAACTATTGATTTTTTCAATAGGAAAGTTTATAATATAACTACAAGTGGTGAAGAAACCCTCAAAGTGGTGAAAGGTAGGTGACAAGGCCCGTGCGTGGTGAGTTTGAACACGTTATAGACGAAAAGGGAAGAATGTTTATTCCGTCCAAGTTCCGTGCTGAACTCGGATGCAGATTCGTTCTTACTAAGAGCGTTAATAAGTGCCTTGTTGCGTATCCGACTGCAGATTGGGAAGCATTTGAGGAAAAACTCAAGTCTTACCCCACAAGCAAGTCAACTCCGCTTCTTCGCTTTTTTGTAGGCTCGTCCCAGGATATGGAGCTTGACGGACAGGGAAGAATTCTCGTTCCGCAGAAGCTTCGTTCATACGCAGGGCTTGAGAAGAACCTCGTAGTCGTCGGTATGATAGACCACCTTGAAATTTGGGATGCAGAGGCTTGGGAAAATGGAATTGTCACACCTGAGTCTGCAAGCGAGCTTATGGAAGAGCTTGGTATATAGCTATGGCAGAGCTTCATTTTCCGGTTATGCTTTCTGAATGTATAGAAAACCTTCAGATAAAGCCTGACGGTACATACATTGACGGAACTTTTGGCCGCGGCGGTCATTCGCGCGAGATAGCGCGCCGTCTCTCTTCGTCAGGAAAGCTCATCTGCATAGACCGTGATGAAACAGCGATTGAATACGGACGTGAAAACTTTTCAGAGTTTCAAAACGTTCATTTTATAAAAGGCGATTTTTGTGATATACCCGAGTTGGTATTTGAGAAAGTGGACGGGATACTTCTTGACCTCGGTGTTTCGTCTCCTCAGCTTGATGAATCCGAAAGAGGATTTTCGTATATGGCAGACGGTCCGCTCGATATGAGAATGGACAGAAGCCAAAACCTTTCTGCACATGATGTCGTAAACACTTGGAGCTTCGAAGAGCTTCGTAGGATCATCTCTGAATACGGTGAGGAGAGATATGCAGGCAAAATCGCATCGGCGATTGTGCGCGAGAGGGAAAAGCACGAAATTGTCTCAACTCTTCAGCTTGTGGATATTATTAAGTCTGCGATGCCGGCTCCTGCTCTCCGTGAGAAGCAGCATCCTGCAAAACGCACGTTTCAGGGTATCCGCATAGCGGTTAACAACGAGCTCGGCGAGATAGAAGCTTTTCTCGAAAAACTTCCCGATATGCTGAAATGTGGCGGAAGGGCAGTTATAATAACCTTCCATTCACTTGAGGACAGGCTTGTAAAGCATGCGTTCAAAAAAGCGGAAAACCCGTGTACGTGCCCGCCTCAGATTCCGGTTTGTGTGTGTGGAAAGAAGCCGACACTTCACGTTGTGACATCAAAACCGTGTCTCCCGACAAAAGAAGAAATTGATAAGAATCCGCGTTCTCGTTCGGCGAAGGTTCGCGTGGCCGAGCGGCTGTAATTAATAACGAAAGGAAAAAGAAAAATGCAGGCAGTTATCGAAAAACCAACTACATATGACCTTTCAAGATTTGACAGAACCGCCGAGGCCGGGAAGAAAACGGCCGTCGCAACAAATAAAAAGACGAAGCAGGTTTCTCGCGTGCATATCAGTGGATTCTCTGTTCTGAGTGCTATTATCGTTTTTGTTATGCTTACCGCGCTTTTGTTTTCGTATGTAAGTGTAACTGAAGCATCAGAGAAAAACAGAAGGACTCACGAAGAGGTTGAGAGCCTTCGCGAAGAAGTCCAGATGCTTGAAATTGAGCGCAACCAGCGTATGGGTGCTCTTCAGGTGCGCGACTGGGCAACAACGAAGCTCGGTATGAGCAAGATTGACAAATCGCAGATTACCTATGTAACAACATCGGGCGGCGATAAATTTGAATACGGAGCAGAGGAAAAAAGAGAGACACCGAAGATTATAACAGGTCTCATCAAGGGCTTTTCCACTGTTGTCGAGTTTATGAACTAAAGGGAATATTGTTAGTGTCTGGCGAGTATAAATTACAGACAGTAAGTTTAGCGGAGTTTGTTATAACATTCTCCGCATTGTTACTATAATTGGGGAGGATTTTGCAAAATGGCAAGGAAAGGGCCGTCGAATAAAATACTAATAAGAATCATTATTTGTATGTGTCTTTGCGTTGTCGTAGGCTTTCTTCCGCTTGCAGGCGCGCTCGTGAAAACTCAGCTTATAGACTATAAAAAATATCAAGCAAGAGCGATAGAACAGCAGACGCGTGACACGGTTATTACTCCGAAACGCGGCGTTATCTACGACCGCAATATGAAAGAGGTCGCGGTAAGTGCATCTGCGGAAACGGTCTTTATCTCGCCGGCTGAAATGGAGGACGAAGAGGCTTGCCGTCTTGCGGCAAAGGTTCTTTCAGAAACTCTTGAGCTTGAATACGACAGTATTCTTGATAAAACAAAGAACAAAAAGAGCTATTACCAGGTAATCAAAAAGAAAATAGGCATCGAAGAGGCAACTCGTCTCCGCGAGGCGATAAAAGAAAATAAGGTATCGGGAATTCACCTCGCAGAAGATACGAGACGCTATTACCCTTACGGAAGCTTTGCATCGCAGATTATAGGTTTCTGTGGTGATGACAACTCCGGACTTTCCGGAATTGAAATGAAATACGAAAACGTCCTTAAGGGAATGCCGGGACGCGTCATTGCCGCGAAGAATGCACGCGGAACTGCGATGTCGTTCCAGTATGAGGAATACTATGACGCACAGAATGGTCAGAATGTAGTTCTCACGATAGACGAAACAATTCAGCAGGTACTCGAAAACCATCTTTACACGGCGGTAATAGACGGAAAAATCGAAAACCGCGGTGCAGGCATTGTGTATAACATAAAGACGGGTGAAATACTTGCGATGGCGACA
>JAZQSI010000018.1:0-7943 GCA_045629985.1 Eubacteriales bacterium | reverse complement strand
TGATAAGCGTCGGCAGAATTGTACGAATATTATACCCGCCGAGCCGGAAACTCTTCGCGGCAAGTGGAAGGAAACCTACGGGTTTGACAGAATCTGTGTCGAAATCGGTTGCGGAAAGGGACGCTTTATAACAGAGAATGCAAAGCTCGATCCGAAAACACTCTTTATAGGAATTGAGCGTGAGCCTAACGTTTTTGTTATGGCAGCGGAGAAGGCGATAGCGGGAGAGATAAAGAATGTCCTTTTTATGGACATCGATGCGGCAACTTTGTGCGAGATATTCGCAGACGGCGAGATAGACGGTATATATCTCAACTTCAGCGACCCGTGGCCGAAGAAGAAGCAGGCAAAACGTCGCCTTACTCACGGCGATTTTCTTGCTCGTTACGATAAAATCCTCACTGATGATGGATTTATCTTCTTCAAGACCGATAATTCCTCGCTCTTTGAGTTCTCACTCAATTCAATGTGTGAGTACGGTCTCAAACTTCGCAATATCACGTTCGACCTTGCTGCGAGCGGAATGGATAACGTAGTCACCGAATACGAAGCACGCTTTATGGAGCAGGGTATGAATATTTACCGCGTAGAGGCATATAAAAAATAAACTCGTCTGTGAGATGTGGATATGGTAAGAAATATAGTTGTCGTAGGGGCAGGTGCCGCAGGGCTTTTTGCGGCAGGAATTGCCGCCGAAGCGGGAGCTTCGGTTACGGTTTTTGAAAAGAATCCGTACCCCGGTAAAAAACTGAATATAACGGGAAAAGGCCGTTGTAACGTTACGAACAACTGCGATTTCGATGAGCTTATGGCAAATGTCCCGCAGAATCCGAGATTTATGTACAGCGCCTTTTCTGCGTTCTCTCCGCAGGATATGATGGCGTTTCTTGAGCGGGAGGGAGTAGAGCTCAAAACCGAGCGCGGAGGACGTGTTTTTCCTGTTTCTGACCGCGCACGCGATATAACCGATGCGCTTTATACTTATGCAAAGAAAAATGGCGCGAAATTCAAAACCGCAAAGGTAGAAGAACTCATTATAGAAGATGGCGCTGTTTGCGGTGTCAGAACGGATAACGGGGTCGTTTCGTGCGATGCCGTGATTGTTGCAACGGGCGGTGCATCTTATCCGCTTACAGGCTCAACGGGTGACGGCTACCGTTTTGCAGAGAGTGCAGGGCATACCGTGGTCTCTCCTCGAGGCTCACTTGTTCCGCTTTGTGCAGAGCGTGAGGTCTGCCGTACAGCTCAAGGGCTAACGCTTAAAAATGTTGTCCTTTCTGCTTTTAACGAAAAGGGAAAACAGATTTTTTCGGAAATCGGTGAGATGCTTTTTACGCATTTTGGTATGAGTGGTCCGCTTGTTTTGTCGGCAAGTGCTCATATGCGCGATTTTAAGAAAGAAAGATACTATGTAACGATAGATCTAAAACCGGGGCTTACTCCGGAGAAGCTTGAAGAGAGAATTCTTCGCGATATAGAGGAGAAGAAAAACAAGGATATAGCAAATATACTGCGTGGACTTCTTCCGTCGGGCCTGATACCGATAGTTCTTTTAAAATCAGGCATTGACGCTTCTGTTAAGGGGAATTCATTAACACGAGAAATGCGAAAAACTCTGCGTGATACCCTCAAGTCGCTTAAGTTTGAAATAGACGGGAAACGCCCCATTGAGGAAGCAATTATAACCTCGGGTGGCGTAAGCGTCCGCGAGATAAACCCCAAAACAATGGAATCGAAAAAAACATGCGGTCTTTTCTTTGCAGGCGAGGTTCTTGATGTCGATGCTTATACGGGAGGATTTAATCTCCAGATTGCATGGTCGAGCGCGTATGCCGCAGGTAAGAGCGCTGCAGAAGAGGAGAGGTAGAATCAATGAAAAAGATTGCTATCGCAATAGATGGTCCGAGCGGTGCAGGTAAGAGCACCATTTCGAAAATTCTTGCAAATGAGCTTGAGTTCGTATATGTGGACACAGGCGCTATATACCGCACCGTCGGCATATACACATACCGCAAGGGTGTTGACCCGAAAGACGCCGAAGCGGTGGAGAATCTTCTCCCTGAAATTGATATTGTAATAAAGCACGTTGACGGCGTTCAGAGAATTTTCTTGAACGGGGAAGATGTTTCGGAGAAAATCCGTGAGCATATTATTTCAAAGTATGCGTCAGACGTTTCTGCAATCCCTGCGGTGAGAAAATTTCTTCTTGATATGCAGCGTGAGTTTGCAGAACGCTATAACGTAATTATGGACGGTCGCGATATCGGTACGGTTGTTCTCCCGAACGCTGATATCAAGATATTTCTCACAGCGACAGATGAAGATCGTGCAAAGCGCAGATATGATGAGCTTATCTCAAAAGGGCAGGATGTTCCTTTTGAAAAGGTGCTCGCAGATATGCGTGAGCGTGACCGCAATGATTCGCAGCGTGCAACGGCACCTCTTGCCGCGGCAAAGGATGCGATAACTGTAGATACAACGGGCAATACACTTGAGCAGAGTGTTGAAGTGCTCAAGAAACTCGTAAATGAGAGGTTAGACTGATAATGGTACTCTTCAGAATTGTATATGCTATCGCAATGCCGTTTTTCAGGCTTCTTTACAGAATAAAGGTGTTTGGACGTGAAAATGTTCCGCAAGGCTCGGCTGTGATGTGTGCAAACCATTCAGCGATGCACGACCCGATTTTTTTGTGTGTAGCGTGTGGTATTCGAGAAAACTGGCTCTTTATGGCAAAGGCAGAGCTTATGAAAGTTCCGGTGCTTGGCTGGCTTTTGAAAAAGATAGGTGTAATTCCCGTAAATCGCGGAGCTACGGATATTTCTACTCTCCGTAACGCAATAGATGCGCTTAAAGGCGGGAAGAAGGTTATGATTTTTCCGCAGGGTACGCGTGTCCGCGAGGGGGATGACGATGTTGCCGCAAAGACAGGTGCTGCGATGATTGCATCGCGTGCCGGTGTACCGTTAGTCCCGGTTTACATCAACACGAATAAGCATCTTTTCGGAAAAGTTATTGTCTCGATTGGAAAACCCGTCTCAACAGAGATTGAAGAGAAAGGTCAGGCAAAGTACAAAAAGCTTATAGGCGATGTTTTTGACGAAATTTCAAGGTTAGGTAAATCGTATGAATAAAAGTCCGGAAATTAAGCTTGCAGAAACCGCAGGTTTTTGCTTTGGTGTGCGTCGTGCGGTTGATATAGCCGAAAAGCTTGGGCGAGACGGTGTGGCGGCTTGTACGCTCGGTCCGATTATTCACAATACGCACGTCGTTGATTACCTTACAGAGCTCGGTGTGCCGAGTGTCGATTCGGTATCGGAAATTCCTGAAGGTGCGCTTGCTGTTATCCGTTCTCACGGCGTTCCTTCAACTGTTTACAGCGAGCTTGAAGAAAAGGGAATAGAATACGTGGATGCAACCTGCCCGTATGTCAGACGAATTCATAACATTGTTAAGGAAAATTCAGAGGCAGGGCGCGAGATAATTATAGTCGGAAAACGTGAGCATCCTGAGGTTTTGGGCATTGCAGGGCAGTGCAAAGGGGCGGAAATTGTCGGTAGTGAGGAAGAAGTTGAAGAGCTGCTCAAAAACCGCAAAGACCTTGAAATTAAGCCAATTTGCGTTGTTGCCCAGACAACGGTCGGAAGAAAATTTTGGGAAAAAACCGTAAAAAAAATAAAAAAAGTGTGTACAAATTGCGAAATATTTGATACAATATGTCTCGCGACCAGTAAACGTCAAGCCGAGGCTGCTTCGCTCGCAGCATCGTCAGACGTTATGGTAGTGATCGGGGACAGGACAAGTTCAAATACTAACGAGCTTGTCGAGATATGCAGGCAGAACTGTGCGAAAGTCTTCCGCGTTGAGGAAGCGTCCGAGATTTCTTCGGATGATATCTCAGACGCGGAGGTGGTAGGCATTACTGCAGGTGCATCTACACCCGATTGGATAATTAAGGAGGTAAAAGGCAAGATGAGCGAAGAAATCAAGAACATTGAAGTAGAATCTTTTGAGGAGATGCTTCTCAGTTCACTCAAAACTTTTAATAATGGAGATAAGGTTGTCGGCGTTATAACTGCGGTTACACCGTCTGACATTCAGGTTGACCTTGGCGCTAAATACGCAGGTTATATACCGTATTCGGAAATCGGCGACAACGCATCAGATGTCTCCGAGTTCAAAGTTGGCGATGAAATTGAAGCATGTGTTGTCCGCGTAAACGACGTTGAGGGTATCATCACTCTCTCAAAGCGTCGCCTTGATGCTATCAAGGGTTGGGATGATGTTGAGCTTGCACGTCAGGACAAGACAACGGTTGAAGGCACAGTAGTTGATACAAACTCCGGTGGTGTTATCGTATCCGTCAGTGGTCTTCGCGTATTCGTTCCTGCTTCTCAGACAGGTCTTCCGAGAAATGCTGAGATGACAGATATGCTCAAGAAGAAAGTACAGCTCAAGATTAAGGAAGTTAACCGTCCGCGCCGTCGTATCGTCGGTTCAATCAAGGAGGTTTCTTTCGAGGTTCGCCGCGAGGCAATGGAGCGAATCTGGAGCGATATCGAAGTAGGTAAGGCATACAAGGGCGTTGTACGTTCTCTTATGTCCTACGGTGCATTCATTGACATCGGTGGTGTTGACGGTATGCTCCACATCTCCGAGATGTCATGGAAGAGAATCGGTCATCCGTCAGAGATGTTCAAGGAAGGCGATGTTGTCGATGTATTCGTAATCGCTCTTGATGCTGAGAAGAAAAAGATTTCTCTCGGATACCGCAAGGCAGAAGACAACCCGTGGACAAAGTTCATGGCGGCATACAATGTAGAAGACGTTGCAAAGGTAAAGATTGTTAAGCTTATGCCGTTTGGTGCATTTGCAGAAATCGTTCCGGGCGTAGACGGTCTCATCCACATTTCCCAGATTACAAACACCCACATTGCAAAGCCGGGTGATGTTCTCAAGGAAGGCGACGAGGTTGAGGCAAAGATTATCGCAGTTGACGAAGAGAACAAGAAGGTTTCTCTCTCAATGCGTGCTCTCATCCCGGGCGAAGAGAACGCAGCTCCTGCAGAAGCTCCGGCAGCTGATGAAGTTGTCGCAACAGCAGGCGAGGATGCTGAATAATTAACTTAATAATGAAGAGCGTGCCTTTAAAATGGTGCGCTCTTTACTTCGTTTTTTGGTGTTTTCTAAAAAAAATAAAAAATATCAAAAAAAGGCTTGACCTCAAGGGTGGAAATATGTTACAATCTATATTACCTGTGAAAGGTTTATTTTTTGTGCTCTTTTTTAGAGCGTGAAATTTATTCCTACGTGGGAGAAACAAAGTTTCCGCGAAGCCGCAAGGCTGTCAGGGAGGCAAAATATTCTTTGGAGGCCGAAAATTATGAGAACAAAAATCACACTCGTTTGCACAGAATGCAAGCGCAGAAACTACGACACAATGAAAGAAAAGAAAAACACTCCGGACAGACTCGAGCTCAATAAGCATTGCCCGTTCTGCCGCAAGCATACTCTTCATAGAGAATCCAAGTAATCAGGTTTTTCTTTCTACCAATTACTAATGAAAGGGTGTGCTTTTAATGTCGGAAAAGAAAAAACGCAGTGTAGCTGCTTGGTTCCGTGAGATGAAGAGCGAACTCAAGAAGGTTGTATGGCCTTCTGCAAGTCAGGTTTATAAGAATACCTGCATAGTTTTGATTGTTTGTGCAATCTTTGCTATCATTACACTTATCATGGACTTCCTCTTCAACGGCGGAATTAACTTGCTCATTAACCTTAAGTAGGAGGAGTCAGTTAATGGCAGCAAATGCTAAATGGTATGTTATCCACACATACTCCGGCTATGAAAACAAAGTAGCCGCAACGATTGAAAAAACAGTTGAGAACAGAAAGCTTCATGATCTCATCTGCGCTGTAAATGTTCCTGTTGAAACCGTTGTTGAAGTCAAAGACGGTAAGAAGAAGGAAACAGAGCGCAAGATTTTTCCGGGCTATGTGCTCGTAAAGATGGTTATGACAGACGAGAGCTGGCATGTTGTTCGAAACACTCGCGGTGTTACGGGATTCGTAGGCCCTGCGAGCAAGCCGGTTCCTCTCAGCGATGAAGAGGTTGAAAGCCTCGGAGTAGAGAAGAGAGAGCTTGTCATTGACTATAAAGTCGGTGACAACGTCAAGATTATTGACGGCGCTCTTGAAGACTTTGTCGGTGTTGTTGACGAAATCGAGCTTGATAAAAATAAAGTTCGCGTTATCGTTTCAATGTTTGGCAGAGAAACTCCGGTCGAGCTTGAGCCCGACCAGATTGAACTTGTAACAGAAGAATAAGTTCAAAAAACTTTGTATGCAAGCGCAATGCGCTTTAGCATAGTCGGTCAGGAATTGTCCGACGTGGGAGGTGTCCTCGCAAAAGAGCGGAAGAGGCTTCTTAATTCCGCCAGCGCAGTTGATGCCGCCATTTACCACATTTTATTAAGGAGGTGCGATATCATGGCACAGAAAGTAGTAGGATTTATTAAGCTTCAGATTCCGGCAGGTAAGGCAACTCCGGCGCCCCCTGTAGGTCCGGCTCTTGGTCAGCACGGTGTTAATATCGTTCAGTTTACCAAAGAGTTCAATGAGCGCACAAAGAACGACATCGGTCTCGTTATTCCGGTAGTTATCACGGTTTATGCTGACCGTTCTTTCTCGTTCATCACAAAGACTCCGCCGGCATCTGTTCTTATTAAGAAAGCTTGCAAGATTGAAAGCGGTTCAGGTGTTCCGAACAAGACTAAGGTTGCAAAGATCAGCAAGGAAGATCTCAAGAAGATTGCTGAAATCAAGGCTCCGGATCTTAACGCAGCTACAGTTGAAACAGCAATGAGCATGATTGCAGGCACATGCAGAAGCATGGGCGTTACGGTTGAAGAGTAATTTGAAACCGATTTTCGGCAAATAGCCGATTTACTTACGTGGGAGGGCTTTGAAAGAAAAGTCCGAAAACTACCACAAGGAGGTTAATAGAATGCGTAGAGGAAAAAAATATATCGAAAGCGCAAAGCTTATCGATCGTGCAATGCAGTACGAGCCCGAAGAAGCATTTGACATCATGGGCAAGTTCGGCAAGGCAAAGTTTGACGAAACTGTTGAGCTTCACGTAAAGCTCGGTGTTGACTCACGTCACGCTGATCAGCAGGTTCGTGGTGCGGTAGTTCTTCCGCACGGTACAGGTAAAACTGTTCGCGTTGCAGTATTTGCAAAGGGCGATAAGGCAGCTGAGGCAGAAGCAGCAGGTGCAGAAGTAGTTGGTGCAGAGGATCTTCTCGCAAGAATCCAGAACGACAACTTCTTCGATTTTGACGTAGTTGTTGCAACTCCCGATATGATGGGCGTTGTCGGTCGTCTCGGTAAGGTTCTCGGTCCTAAGGGACTCATGCCGAACCCGAAGGCTGGTACAGTTACAATGGACGTTGCAAAGGCAATCGCAGACCTTAAGGCAGGTAAGATTGAGTACCGTCTCGATAAGACAAACATCATCCACTGCCCGATTGGTAAGGTTTCCTTCGGCACAGAGAAGCTTGCTGATAACTTCAACACAATCGTTGGCGCTATCATCAAGGCAAAGCCGGCAGCAGCAAAGGGTACTTACATCCGTTCATGTGTTGTCACATCAACCATGGGCCCTGGTATCAGAGTTAACGTTGCTAAATTGCTCGGCTAAGTTTTTCTTGACATTCAGGAAAAAGTTTGGTATAATATCTATTGCGTCTTAAGACAGTAGGTGGCGTAAGCCGTAAGTCCTACCGAGGAAGCGAATTATTTAATACAGAATTGTGTTTGTAATTTGTTTACCCATGCGTCTTAAACGCATGGGTTTTTCCATTAATTACAGACGGAGGTGAAATACACATGCCAAGTGCAAAGGTTTTAGAAGAAAAGAAGCAGTTGGTTGCAGAGCTTGCAGA
>JAZQSI010000017.1:0-8038 GCA_045629985.1 Eubacteriales bacterium | reverse complement strand
GCATCTGCTGAAGGTATGAACGTTTGCTTAATTGAGAAGCGTTTCCTTGGCGGTGTCTGCCTCAATGAGGGTTGTATCCCGACAAAGACATTTTTGAATTCCGCAAAGATTTATGACCACACTGTTCACGGTGCAGCATTTGGTGTCACAGCAAACGACATCAAGATTGACCACAAGGCAGTAGTTGCTCGTAAGAACGATGTTCGTTCAAAGCTTGTTGCAGGTATTGCAGCGGCTCTCCGCGCAGGTAAGGTCAAGGTTGTAGAAGCAGAGGGTAAGATTGTTGGTAAGTCTGAGGGCTTCGATGTTGAAGCAGGCGGCGAAGTTTACTCCGGTAAGAAGCTTCTCATCACAACAGGTTCTTCTGCTGTTGTTCCGCCGATTCCGGGTCTCCGCGAAGCGATTGACTCAGGCTTCGGTATGACAAACCGCGAAATCCTTGATATGGAAGAAGTTCCGGCAAACCTCGCTGTTATCGGCGGCGGTGTTATCGGTCTTGAAATGGCTTCATACTTCAATTCTATCGGTTCAAAGGTTACAGTTATCGAAATGATGCCGAAGATTGCAGGACCGACAGATGGAGAGATTTCCAATATCCTCCTCAAGAACTACACAAACAAGGGTATCGTTTTCGAGCTTGGCGCAAAGGTTACAGGCTTTGGAAAAGACACTGTTGAGTACGAAAAGGACGGAAAGAAGACAACTCTTAAGGTTGACAAGGTTCTCGTTTCTATCGGCCGTCGTGCAGAGACTGCAAACATCGGTCTCGAGAAACTCGGCGTTGAGACAAACCGCGGCGCAATCGTAACTGACGATTTCGGCAGAACAAACGTTCCGGGCGTTTACGCTGCAGGTGACGTTAACGGCAAGTCAATGCTTGCTCATACAGCATACCGTGAGGCAGAAGTTTGCATCAACCACATGACAGGCAAGCGTGACCGTATGCGTTACAACGCTATCCCGGCTGTTATCTACACCAACCCCGAGGTTGCAAGTGTCGGTGAAACAGAAGAGAGCGCAAAGGCAAAGGGCATCGCTTATAAGAAGTCCTCTGTCAGCATGATGTACAGCGGCCGTTACATGGCTGAGAACACTGAATACGACGGCATTTGCAAGGTTCTTGCAGATGAGAAGACCGGCAAGATCATCGGTGTTCATATGCTCGGTACATACGCTTCTGAGATTATCTTCTCAGCAGCTATGATGGTAGAGTGCGAGATGAGAATTTCCGATGTTAAGGAATTCGTATTCCCGCATCCGACCGTTTGTGAAATTGTTCGTGAAGCAGTATTTAAAATGAAATAAGAAAGAGGGAAGTTAAAATGCCAAAGTCACAATTTCTTGATCCGAATGAAGTCAGAAAGCCCAGCTTTTTAAGCTTTACTGACATTCCGGTAAACCAGTACAACAAGACAATCAAAGAAGAGAGCAAGATCTACACAAAGGCTGATTTCATGCGCATTTTCCGCGATATGGCAATCATCCGTGAGTTCGAGACAATGCTCTACGAAATCAAGACAACAAACCACTACAACGGTGTTGACTATTCAAACCCGGGTCCTGCTCACCTTTCAACAGGTCAGGAAGCATCAGCTGTCGGTCAGGCATACCTCCTCGGCGTTGATGACTACATCTTCGGTTCACACAGAAGCCATGGTGAAATCCTCGCAAAGGGTCTCTCATGCATCGAGAAGCTTTCTGATGATGAGCTTTACAAGATTATGTCCGAGTTCTTTGATGGCGACATTCTCCGTGTAGTTGAAGGCAGAAAGTATGACAAGAAGGACGTTAAGTCTCTTGCTATCGACTTCCTCATCTACGGTGCACTTGCTGAAATCTTTGCTCGTACAACAGGTTTCAACCGCGGTCTCGGCGGTTCAATGCACGCATTCTTCACTCCGTTTGGTATTTACCCGAACAACGCTATCGTTGGTGGTTCTGCTACAATCGCTCTCGGTGGTTCACTCTTCAAGAAAGTAAACGACAAGAAGGGTATCGTTGTATGTAACATCGGTGACGCTTCTCTCGGTTGCGGACCTGTTCTTGAAGCATTCAACATGGCAGGTATGGACCAGATCAGACAGCTTTGGGACGAAAGCCACAACAGCGGTCTCCCGGTTCTCTTCAATATCTTCGACAATATGTACGGTATGGGTGGCCAGACATTCGGCGAAACAATGGCATACGGTATGCCGGCTCGCCTCGGTGCAGGATTCAGCCCGACACAGATGCACGCAGAGCGTGTTGACGGTTACAATCCGCTTGCAGTTATCGATGCAATGCGCCGCAAGAAGGAACTTCTCGAGAACGGCGAAGGCCCGGTTCTCCTCGATGTTCTTACATACCGCGTTACAGGTCACTCTCCGTCCGACGCATCAAGCTACCGTACACAGGAAGAAATCGATGCATGGATCGAGCAGGATGTTCTTAAGTCCTACAGCGCAAAGCTTATCGATGCAAAGATTGCAACTCGCGAAGAGTTCGATGCTATCCTTGCTGATGTTAAGGATCTCATCACACGCGCTTGTGCTCTTGCTGTTGACGAGAGCGTATCACCGCGCATGGACCTTAAGAAAGAGCCGGATATGATTGAAAAGCTCATGTTCTCTAACCTTAAGGTTGCAAAGATGGACGACAGAGAGCCGGATGTTCTCATGCCGAAGGAAGAGAACCCGCGCGTACAGCAGATTGCAAAGAAAGAGCGTTTTGCATTCGATGCAAACGGCAAGGCTGTTTCCAAGAACAAAGTTTACCAGCTTCGTGATGGTATCTTCGAAGCTATTATCGATAAGTTCTATGAAGACCCGACACTCGTAGCTTACGGTGAAGATAACCGTGACTGGGGCGGCGCATTCGCTGTTTACCGTGGTCTTACAGAAGCTATCCCGTATCACCGCTTCTTCAACTCTCCGATTTCTGAAGCTGCTATCGTTGGTAGTGCTGTTGGTTACGCTATGACAGGTGGCCGTGCAATCGTTGAGCTTATGTACTGTGACTTCCTCGGCCGCGCAGGCGACGAAATATTCAACCAGCTTGCTAAGTGGCAGTCAATGAGCGCCGGTATCATCAAGATGCCTGTTGTTCTCCGTATTTCTGTTGGTTCAAAGTACGGCGCACAGCATTCTCAGGTCTGGACTTCAATGATTGCTCACGTTCCGGGCCTCAAGTGCGTATTCCCGACAACTCCGTACGATGCAAAGGGTCTTATGAATGCTGCTCTTGCAGGAACTGACCCGGTTATCTTCTTCGAGAGCCAGAGAATCTACGATGTCGGCGAGCAGTTCCACGAAGGCGGAGTTCCGGAAGGCTACTACGAAATTCCGATCGGTGAGCCGGATGTTAAGGTTGTTGGTTCTGATGTTACAATCCTTACAATCGGTGCAACTCTCTACCGTGCTATTGACGCAGCTAAGATCCTCAAGGAGAAGTACAACATTTCTGCTGAAGTTATCGATGCTCGTTCAATTGTTCCGTTTAACTACGAGAAGGTTATCGAGTCTGTAAAGAAGACCGGTAAGCTTGTTATCGCATCTGATGCTTGTGCACGTGGCTCTATCATTAAGGATATGGCACAGACAGTTACAGAGCTCTGCTTCGACTACCTCGATGCACCTGTTGCTACTGTTGGCGCTCGCAACTGGATCACACCTTGCTACGAGCTCGATGCAGACTTCTTCCCGCAGGCTGAGTGGATCATTGATGCAATCAATGACCGCATCATGCCGATTCCGGGACACGTTTCCAACAGCAACTTCTCTGAAGTCGAAGAACTCCGTCGTTCAAAGTACGGTGTCTAATTTCTGAATATGATTTTATACATCGGCAGGAGTTCGGATCCGACCTTGAATCTTGCGATTGAAGAGTGCTTCCTTCGTGAGTATAAGGAAGACGTGTTTATGCTCTGGCAGAACGATAACACTATCGTCGTCGGAAAAAACCAGAACACTCTTTCGGAAATCGACCTTGACTATGTAAAGGAAAATGGTATCCGCGTTGTCCGCCGAATAACCGGTGGCGGCGCGGTGTACCACGATATGGGAAATCTTAATTTCACATATATTACAAACTGTGAAGGGGAGTGGGAAAGCGATTTTTCTCGCTTTGCCACTCCTGTTATTTCTGCGCTTTCAAAGCTCGGCATCAAAGCTGAGATTTCGGGCAGAAATGACATAACTGTTGACGGAAGAAAGTTCTCCGGCAACGCACAGACAGTTGTAAATGGCCGTCTCTTACATCATGGTACGATTTTGTTCAATGCGGATGTGTCGGTTCTCTCGAAAGCTTTGACGCCTGACCCTGAAAAAATAAAGAGTAAGGGCGTTAAGTCTGTGTCCTCAAGAGTTGTAAATTTGTCCGAGCTTCTTCCTGAAGGGATAGATGCCGTGCGTCTGACATCTCTTCTTAGTGACGAGGTAAGAGAAATGTACGGCGCAAGCGAGCATGAGCTCTCAAGTGAAGAACTCGCAAGGGCAGAGAAGCTTGCGGATGAAAAATACAGAACGTGGGATTGGAATTTCGGATACTCTCCGAAATACACATTCACGAAGAAAAAAAGGTTTGACGGCGGTACGGTTAGCACCTTTATCACGGTTTGCGATGGTAAAATCGAAGAAATTAAGGTGTATGGTGACTTTTTCGGCGTAGGGGAGCTTTCGGACATTGAAATCGCACTTTGCGGAATTAAACATAATGAAACCGCTGTCAGGGAAGCTTTGTCAAAGTTTGAGATAGGAAACTATTTTGGAAAAATTGCTTTGCCGGAGCTTCTTGAAGTATTGATATAAAAGGAGAAAACTTTTATGAAAGCTGTAATGTACGGCGCAGGTAATATCGGCCGCGGCTTTATCGGCGAGCGTTTTTCGCTTTCTGGTTATTCTGTCGCATTTATCGATGTTAACAAAGAAATCATCGGCGCTCTTAACGAGCGTGGCGAATATGTTGTTGAAGTCCTTTCAAACGACAGCAACGAAGAAGTAATAGTAAAGAATGTTTCAGGTATCGACGGTATGGATGCAGACGCTGTTGCTACTGCAATCGCTGAATGCGATGTTATGGCAACTGCTGTTGGTGTTAACATCCTCCCGAGGATAGTAGGAAACATCGCAAAGGGTCTTTCTCTCCGTTGGAAGAATGGCAATATGACTCCACTTAATATTATCATCTGCGAAAACCTTATCGACGCTGACAAGTTCCTTGCAGCATCCGTTAAGGAGCTTCTTACAGATGATGAGAAGAAGCTTTTTGATGAGCTCATCGGTACAGTTGAGGCTTCAATCGGCCGTATGGTTCCGATTCAGACACCGGAGATGACAAAGAACGACATCCTCCGCGTATGCGTAGAGCCGTTCTGTAATCTTATTGTTGATAAAGATGGATTCAAGGGAGAGATTCCGGCAATCGTAAATATGTCGGCTTATGCACCTTTCCGTCTCTATATCGAGAGAAAGCTTTTCCTCCACAACATGGGACACGCTCTTACGGCTTACCTCGGTAACCTTAAGGGCTATGAGTACATCTGGGAGGCAATTGAGGATACAGAGGTCGAAGTCATGGCAATGCGCGCAATGTGCGAGTCTGCTCTTGCTCTCTCTATCCGCTATAACGTTCCGTTCAAGGCTCTTTATGAGCATGTTGAAGACCTTCTTTACAGATTCACAAACAAGAAGCTCGGCGATACAGTGTTCCGCGTAGGTCGTGACCTTAACCGTAAGCTCTCGCCTGAGGACAGAATTGTTGGTGCAATCAACTCTTGCTTAGAGGCAGGTGTCAAGCCGTGTGGTCTTTATGCTGCATACGCTGCTGCTCTTAAGTTCGAAGCTGATGACGTATCAAAGCTTTCGGCTGAAGAAGTGCTTCAAAATGTATCAAAGCTCGCTCCGGGTTCTGAAGCATATAACGGAATTCTTGAGTTTGTAAAGGTTCTTGAAAATGGCGGAACTGTTCGCGATATGATCAAGCTTGCAAAGTCAAAGATGGACGCTTCTAAGTAAATTAAGATATAAAAATATCGCAGTTCGACTTGAACTGCGATATTTTTTTAATATCTGAATATTGCAAATTCCGTTGCAGGCATATCTACGAAGTATGTAGAATTGTCTGCCTTTTCAATTTTGATATTATTTGACGAGAGTTTAATAGGTGTGAGTTCACCGCATTTCTTAAAGCTTACCTTGACCCTTACATCTGCCGCGTGGTCAATTGTATCGCCCGTAGCTCGTGAGCGGTAATTACCTTCGTTATTGAAAATTGATATATATCTCCCTTTTTCATCTTCAGAAAGAAGCCAGAGAAGCTTGTCACAGGTAACGGGGAGGATTTCGTGTGAAAGCTCTTTTATGTCGCGTTCGAGTTTTTTTAGGTCGTGTCCTTCAATGACACGGTGCTTATCTCCAAGCTTTTTTGCTGCACGGCTGTCAGGGGTAGCATCAATAAGTGCATCGTACTTTGCAAACGTTTTCTCGTCAGAATCCTCATAGATGATGTCAAAAAGGTCACCAAAACGCGAATTTGTGAGAATGTGGCTTTCGTTGCCAAACTCGCCGCCGTGAGTTTTGTAGATAAAATAAATAACGTCTTCGACAAAAGAGTTAAATTTTGCCTGTTCAGGTGAGAGCGTACACTGCATATATTTTGATCGTCCTTCACCGAGATGATGCGGCCCGAATGCGTGGGGGACTTCTATGCAGTAGTATTCTTTCGGAAGAACAATAGCGAATGGAACACGCGCTTTCATCTTTTTGTGGTTGCGAATAAAGTCGATGAATTCTTTTTTTGCAAGACCGTACTCGGAAAGCTCGAAGGTGTCCATATCAGTATAAGAACAGTTGAGTCCCCATTCCTCAGCCATATAGTCTGCGCCTGCCATGAGTGAGTAGTAGTAAATTCTATTCTGGAGTCGTCTTGAGCTTCCGCCGTTCGGGCCGTGAGTTGTAAAGTCGTCGCTGTGCTGTGCCTGGGAGAGATACCACTCGTTTATGGGTTCGCTGTTGAAACAGGGCATTGAGAGGTCGTATTCCGTCGGGGCGGCGTTCCATGTTTCGTAGTATGTGCCCCAGGTTTTGCCGTTGTTTTCTGCCATTCCTCGGGCTGATGCGACTGCAATTCTCATCTGACCTATCTGCCAGCCGACCTCAGGCATAAACGTCTTCATTCCGAGCTCGTTATGAAGCCTTGTCATGAGATAGAAGCTGTCAACGGGGAGAATATGGTGAGCAGTTTCGTCAAGATAGCTCTTGTATCTCTCTGTGATATATTCAAGAAACGCTTTTGGAGTCTCGGGAAAAGTGATTTTTGCGTAATTGTCGGGTGTGTTGTGGCTGAAGCTATAGAGAACGCTGTCGTCTTCTATATTTCTCTTTTTTACAATGAATTTGCTCTTGAGGTCTTCTGCATCATACGGACCTTTGCTTCCGTCGGTAACATTCAGGATTCGTTGAAGGTCAGAGTCGAAGATGTTGGATGCGCTTTCGTGAAGCTGAAAACCGAGAAACCAATCGCCGAGAATATCGTCATATTCGCGGATAAGGTCTTTGTCAAAGTTGTATTTGTGATATGTAATTCCGCCTGCAATTCTGTCGATATAGAAAGGAATTTTGTTCTCCTTTATGAGATTGTGGAGGGTGCTTCCTTTTGCGGCGAGTTTATTGAACTTCAACTCACCGGGAACAGAAAAAGCATGCTGAATCTTGAAACCGGTATCCTCGTTAATGAGGTTGTTCTTTTCGAGTCCTTTTATGTGCCATTCGTTGTAAACGTGGAAGAATTTCATTTGTATCAACCTTCTTTCGAGGATTATTATAACAGCGTTTTTGGTTTATGTATTTGAAACATATTAAATCTTTTTTGCACAATCTTAAAAATATTTAATATCGATACAAGAAAGGCTACCGAGGATTCGGTAGCCTTGGTTTGGTTATATAAGTTCTTCGCCTGTGATGAATTCAAAACCAGCATCGCGGACAAGCTTTGCGGCGTGGTGGACTTTTTCTTTTGAATCGGGCTGATATGCGTAATAATCGGGGTAGAAATACTGCTCGTG
>JAZQSI010000016.1:0-2842 GCA_045629985.1 Eubacteriales bacterium | reverse complement strand
ACGTCAAAGGGCTGGGGTAGCGCGGATGTGTCCTTTATAGACGAAATTTTTATTCCGCAGGCACTCGTTGCGGCAAAAGAGGCTGTCGGAAATCTCACCCCTGCCGTTATGGGTGTCGGCACGACACACAGTGAAGTCGGCATAAACCGCCGCGAGATGACGCAGGACGGCAAGATTATCCTCGGTCAGAACCCCTACGGAATATTTGACCCCACGATGACGGTTGTCAGCTTCAAGGGTCTTGACGGGGCCCCGATTGCAAACTTTGTCCACTACGGTTGCCACGGCACTTCGGCAGGCAGAAACATCGAAATCACCCGTGACTGGCCGGGTGTTATGGTAGACAGAATGGAGACCGAAACAGGCGCAATCACCCTCTTCTTCAACGGTGGCGAGGGCGACGTAGGCCCGAGACTTTCAAACGGTCAGACAACCGGCGACTCAATGGACTGGACGAAGACCGATGAGCCGACGGGAAGCATGCGCTACGTAAACGAGCTTGGAAGCGTTGCGGCAGTTGACGCCGTCCGCGCATACAAGAGCATAAAAGACTGGACCGAAGTTGAGTTCATGGCAGAGTCCGATGTCCTGAAGCTTCCGTACGACCCCCAGTGGTCACGTGAGGCGGCAGAGAAGCGCCTTGCCGAGCTTGAAGCAAAAGACAAACTCGTCGAGGTTGAAAACCGCGAATACGCAAAGGTTGCGGCGATTGTGGATATGTACAAAAACGGCGTTCCGTTTGAAACCCACAAAGAGATAAAGCAGACGATTTTTGCTTTCAACTCAGTTGCAATTGTTCCGTTCCCGTTTGAGTTCTTCTCGGAAATCGGGCTTCGCATGAGAAGATACAGCCCGTTTGCACACACACTCTGCGCTTGCAACACAAACGGTTCTGATTTCTACCTCCCGACAGAAGACCAGCTCATCCGCGGTGGCTATGAAATTGACATTTTCCGCCTTGCGAATGTCTATAAGCTTGTTGATAATACGGATACGGTAATCATCAACGAGAATATGAGGATTCTCAACAAGATGAAACCTTACAGAATTCAGGAAAAGGAACGCTACGTATAAGGGGGTACTTAATATGAAATTTTTCCATGTATATGACGAGAGATATTACGAAGGCCTCGTTAAGAATAACTTTATCAATGAGGATACGGGATACAAGCTTATGAACGTCTTCCGTATGCCCGAAGATAAGCACTTTAACACTATTGCCGCAAAGGGCAGCCGTTTGCACTCCCTTATAAAAGAAAACAAAACCCCGTTCTATATCGACCGCATTGCAGGCGGAACAAGGTATCGCAACTGGGACTATGACAAAGAGCTTATCCGTGAGTATGCCGAGCTTCTCGGCGAGTGGTTTCTCGGTTTTCAGCACCACGAAAGTGCTTCAAACCGAATCTATACCGACTGGGATGAAATATATACCAAAACAGGTTCAAAAGGACCGTATGATGTTGATGTGCTTAACGAGCTTTTTATGACGGACGGTTCGGAACACTTTTACGGGAAATCGGACAGGAAGGTTTCTCTCCTGTCTCACGGAAACCCCGAGGACTATGCACCGCTCAAATATCCAGAAACGGAAGAGGAGCTTTTTGCAGACTTTGTTACAATGTACAAGGCGCGAATGACTGATGTTTGCGGCTACATTCTCCCTGCTGACAGCTATTTTCTCCTCACAAAACTTCACGATGAGCTGGGCATCCGTTCATTTATGCCCGAGGTCGGCTGGCAGATTGAACAGACGAGGCTTGCAGTTGCTCTTGCCCGCGGCATCGCAGAGGGTAAAGGTAAGCTCTGGGGGCTTTACTATGAGCCGTGGTTTCTTGATGAAAAGCATGGATTCACGATTCCGCATTACAACGACGAAGTGGAGAATGAATGGTATCACAACGAGACAATGCGTGTTCCTGCTATTGATGCGTCCGGCCCGAATGGCGGTGCTTCAGGACTTCTTCAGAGCAGAATATACCATTACGCCCTCATGGCAGGTGCGGATTACATGAGCGAGGAATGGGGACATAACTGCTCATATTTAAGCAAGCAGACATATGAACTCTCACCCTACGGTCTTGTAAAAAAGGATTTTATCGAGTTTGCGCGCGGATATAAGACGGTAAAGCCACATATTCCGTTTGCTATCGTTCTCCCTCTTTCTTATAAGTGCATCCAGATATGGAACTATGAAGATCCGTGGGAATTCGGAAAGCACAGGGAGCAGTATTTGCTTCGCCCGTTTGCATCAAAAGAGCGCCATGATTATGTCGCTCATGTTGAAGACGTGCTGAAGCTTGCCTTTGCACGAAACGGCGAAGTTTACGGCAACGAGGGCTTTGTTATGACAAACTCCCGCTTCGGCGATTTGTTTGACATAATATACGAGGATGCATCAGACGAGATTCTCGGAAAGTACGAAGCGCTTATTGACGCAACACCTGATGGCACCTTTGCAAAAAAGAAAGGTGACAAGTTCAGGGTATTTGAAAGTGCAGACTTTGAAAAGCTTGAGAGGGATATCAGAGTTCTTACAGACGAAGTTATGCCTGTTACGGTTGATAAGCTTCATTGGATTGTTTCAAGAGATGCAGACGGCAAGAGATACGTTTCTATCTTCAATAACGAAGGTAACAAGCGCGACTCTAAAATCGGCGATACCCTTATACGCGAGGCTGACGCCAGAGTCAAAATTTCTTTCAAGACTCCGACAGAGCTTTCTCCGATAAAGCTTTCGAGAGATGATATAAACATAGAAAAAGCTGACGATAAGACATATTTCGTAGAGGTACCTGCCGCAGGCTTTGCGATTTTCGAATACTGATAAGGAGCGATTATT
>JAZQSI010000015.1:0-11741 GCA_045629985.1 Eubacteriales bacterium | reverse complement strand
GTATTTTCCAAGATAGCCGAGGGGAAACAGCCTGCATTGAAGCTCCTTGCGAATAACCTCACGGTCAATAAGCGGAGCGTTCAGATCTACGCCTAATTCCTCGCATTTTTGAATTGCAAGCTCGTGTCCTTGCAAGGCTGCTTTTCTATACCAAAAAATTGATTGGTCTATATCAATCTCGTCGGTTTCATAGTGTTTTGCAATATTATATTGAGCCACGCTATCGCCGTTGTAAGCCAACAAGCGCAAAGAGGAGTCGTATAAGTTTTCGTTTGCCATAAATAACCCTTAAAATAGAAAAGCCATTCAACAAAAAGGCACAGTACACCTATGTTAAATGGCTCAATGATTTTTTATAAAAGTGCGTTTGAAAGGGGGCGAGCCAAACAATACGCCCTGTGGTCTATCATAAACACGAAGTCTTACTTTAGACATACTGTTACCCCTTTCGATAATTTTCCAATTATAGTATAGCATATTTTTATTTAAAATTCAATAGTTTTCAGGCGTTTTGCGTGCGAATGTAGTATCTTTTATGCATTAATTATCGGAAATATAGGTGTTAATAACAATTTTCGCACTATCTTGACTCTTCCGAATCGCATATTCATACGCAAGACGAGTACCGCTTTTCGGTTGGTAGGTACTTAAATCTCTCTTTGAACGTTTACGCCTTGGGGGGAGATAGGCTTCATTGTAGTAGAAAACGCAAAAATCGCTGTCGTCAATCATTTCATAGTTACGTTCAACATAGGATGCTTTTCCCGCCGAGAAAACCCTATCAGACTGAACCTCGGCATCGTAGTCCTTGAGCTTGACCTCTGTCTTAAGAACCGAAGCCCACGAGCGTTCCATCTTTTCTTTTTCTTCCGCCTTCACGGCATACTCGCTGCGCCGGGTGTATGCAACACGCACAATGTTCGGAAACTCCTGCTGAAATTCCGTAACAATGCGGTGGCAGAGGTCATCAAATTCGCTTCGGCTTCCAAAAAGAAAATAGCGCACCCCCTCTTCAAGGATGAGTCGCTTTATCGTATCTCGAAGTAGCGTAAATAATTCCTCCGACTCTTCGATAGTTCGATGTCCAATAAAACAGCATCGTTTTTCAGCCATTTGTAAATTCTCCCATCATTATGTGTTTTATCAATTATAGCATATATATTTTGCTTTTTCAATAAAATATTATAGTCCGTAGGCTATTTTTTGAGATAGTAATTATCCTTCAAAGATTGCTTAAGACCACGAACCGCATCGAGAAGAAGCCGACGCTCGTAATTTGTACAATCTTTCAATATGTATTCAAGTTCCGCCACGCAGGCATTAAGCTGATTATCAAGCGAGTCGCATAAAAGCACATCGGCGGTAACCCCGAGAGCATTTGCTACTGACACGAGCGTTTCAAGGCTCATACACCGTGTGCCGTTTTCGATATAGCATATGTACGTGGGGTCAACATTCGCTTTTTCCGAAAGAGTGGCTTGCGACATCTTCTGCCTTTTTCTAATTGCGCGTATCCGCTGTCCAACAATCAAATAGTCAAGTTTCATATCAAAACCTCCATAAAAATAAATTTTCTCTAATTTATTATAGTCCGTAGACGATTAAATCGTCAGCCGTAGATTTCAAATATCTGCTGAAAATGATAAACTATAAGCATAAATATAGCCTACGGCTTATGGAGGTGCGCCACAATGGATGAGAATAGTTTAGAATATAAAGTCGGTCAGCGAATTAGGGCTGCACGTCTTGCCAATAAAATGAGTCAAGCGGACTTGGCTTTTGAAGCCCATGTTTCCTTGCCTCACATCAGTGATATTGAGCTTGGAAAGAAGGAAATGCTCCTTACAACCTTCTGCAGAATAGTTGAAGCTTTGCAGGTTTCTGCCGATGAGATTCTCCGCCCGGATGTACCCGAGGTGAACCGAATCTACCAGAAGGAATTTGCCGAGCTTTTAGGTGATTGCACACCAACGGAGGTTGAGGCAATTCTCAAAATCGTTCGTGAATTGAAAACAACGATGCGAACCAACAAAACTGAATACGATGACTAACGGAGTGGGTGTTGCGCCCACTCTTTTTTTATTGCCTTCAAGATTTTTTTGCGTTTTATGTACTAGCAGTCAAGATACTGACTGGCGGTCTATGGCTTTTTGTCGAAAAAGCATTTATAATGTTTGCGACTATAACTATGGAGGCAAAAGAATATGAGCAATGAGGTTGAGGTTTATGAGCGATTAATGCAAATTGGGGAGGCTCAAAAGTTCTCCACGGTGTTCGGTGCAAATTCCGAACAAGCACAAAAGATAGCGGAACATAAAGCGTGGTTGCAGAACATACGGCACGAACGCCCCAACACCGCACACCACTACCGGGTTGGTGTTTATATCCGTTATTTCAATCAAACCAAGCACGAGAACTACCTTGCATACCACATTCAAGATTTCAAAGACACCTTATCCCTCTGCCCAAATTGGGAGCTTGTGGACTTTTACATTGACGAGGGTGCATCTCCCCCAAATATGGAAAACGCAAAGGAATGGAGTCGTCTGCTAACGGACTGTATGGAAGGTAAAGTAGACCTTATTATTACGCAAAAGGTATCGAACGTATCCAAGAAGCCCTATGAGATTGCTTTCTGCGCCCGTATCCTTGCTGCTCAAAATCCGCCCGTGGGGATGTACTTCATTTCCGAGGATATCTTCACCCTTGCTCACTACTACCAAGAAGACCTACGAGATTCTTTCTTCTTGCCGCCCCCGGAAGTAAAAATGCTTGATGAAGCAGAAGGAGGCAGTGATGATTGACGTTGAAAAACGCAATAGCAAACACGAGCAAAAGGAAAAAGTCCGCCGTCGTATGCGTGTGGAAATCGACCCCGAAAATTATGAGTACATACCCGAAAAGAAGAAGGCAGATTTTTACGATGTCGAAACTCCACAGCTTGTCGGTATTTATGTTCGTGTATCCACCGAGGATGTGAGGCAAACGACCTCTTTCGAGCTTCAGAAAAAATACTACGAAGAGTATGTTTCCCGCCACCCCAATTGGACTCTCGTCAAGATTTATGCGGACGAGGGTATCAGCGGTACATCTCTTAAGAACCGTGAGGCTTTCAAGCAGATGATTGCCGATGCCAAAGCGGGCAAGCTCACTCTTATCATTACGAAGAGCGTATCCCGTTTTGCAAGAAACCAATATGACTTCATAGGCATTGTTCGTGAGCTTGCCGAAAGGAAGCCCGCCATTGGCGTATTTTTCGAGTCTGAGGCAATCTTCTCCCTTAACGAGGATTCTTCTATGGCGCTCTCCTTCGTTGCGACAATGGCGGAAGAAGAGTCCCACACCCGTAGCCGTAGTATGGAAAGCTCACTGCGTATGCGACTTGACCACGGCTTGCCTTTGACCCCAAAATTGCTAGGGTTCTCCCACGATGCGGACGGCAACCTTGTCGTCAACCCAGACGAAGCCCCCACGGTCAAGCTAG
Source organism: Eubacteriales bacterium (assembly GCA_045629985.1). Lineage (GTDB taxonomy): Bacteria > Bacillota > Clostridia > Oscillospirales > JAAYXM01 > SIG480. The sequence continues at coordinate 8,257 of JAZQSI010000015.1, read as the reverse complement.
CCTTTTATATGTATCTGTTCGGCTACTCCTCGGCACAAATCGCAAAAGCCTTTATTGCCCTTGAGCGTAAGTCCTATCTCGGCAACACCACCAAGTGGACATCAAGCAGCATTATTCAAATTCTGCGAAATGAGCGCCACTGCGGAGATGTATTGACGCGCAAAACATATACAGAGAATTTCCGAACGCACCGAACCTTGATAAACAAAGGTGACCGACCGCAGAGCCACTATTCCAATCACCATGAGGCTATCGTTTCCAAAGCGGACTACATAGCCGTTCAGCATATGATTGAAAACGCAAGGTACGGCAACCGAGCCTTCCTTCCTGAACTGCGAGTTATCGACAGTGGTATTCTAAAAGGTTTTGTCGGCATCCACCCCCGATGGGCAAACTTTAAAGAGGGTGACTACTTCCAAGCCGCCGTTAGTGTTTACGATAACATCGAAGAAGCTACTGCCACCGCTGCACCTCCGCCCTCCGAAATTGAGATTGAAGTGTCCGCCGGGGACTTTGACCTTCGTGGTTTCGAGGTAGCCCGTGCAGAATTTTTTGACACGCCCCACCGCCCCTATGTCACTTTTGCGAATAAAAAGATTAAGTTCAACACCGACTGCATACGTAAACTAGGCGCAAAAAATTATGTGGAGTTGCTTGTAAACCCTATCACCAAGAAACTCGCAATCCGCCCGACGGATAAGAATAATCGACAAGGGGTGTATTGCTCCAATCTCTCGTATAAGGTTTACTATCCCAAGGACATCCCGGCATCGGCTTACTTTGACACCCTCTACCGACTTTTCGGTTGGAATCCTGAATACAAATACAAAATCAATGGTGCTATCTACGAAAAGGATGGCGAGATTGTTTTCATTTTTGACGCAGCGGATTGCGAGACTTATTTCAAGTCCTATATGATACCGAGGCAGGAAACCACCGAAGACGGCACCGCATCCATAGAACCCTTATCCACCAAAGGCAACTACATAAAAGGTTATCCAGAGGAATGGTTGTCCTCCTTTGGAAAACCCTATTATTTTCACGAACGCTCGGTTGAGGAACTTGAGAACCAAAGCGAGCTAGATTGGCAATTGCGAATACAAGGCCAACTCTTTGAAACGGGAAAACGAATCAACGTTACCCCCTTTGAGGAACTTCGCAAATACATAAGACAAGAATTGAGTGGTATATCACTCGAGGAGGTAACCGATGAATCAATCTGAACAGTTAAAAACCGTGGATGGAGCTAGTCTCTCCGCTTCCGCCACGAATGCTCCTGCACTTACGGAGGGAGATGAAATCCTCGAACTCGAAGATTTTAATTTTGATGATTTCCAAGTGGTAAGACGTGAGTTTTTTGCGCATATGCGTGAGCCGTCCATCACCTTTTCGGATTTCAAATTTCAAGTCAATATGGCTTGCCTTGCTAAATTCCCACAGTTCGATTTTGCACAAGTTCTGGTAAACCAAAAGGATAAAATCCTCGCCCTCCGCCCTTGCGAAGAAGGTGCAAAGGATGCATACCTTTGGGTGAACCCGTCCAAAGGAAAACGTAAGCCTAGACCTATCACTTGTAAACCTTTCTTTGCAAAAATCGTGTCTATGATGGAGTGGAATCCAAAATACCGTTATAAGCTGCTCGGTCGTTTGATGCACTCCAACGGCGAATACTTAATCGTTTTTGACCTCAACGCACCCGAAATGTACGAGCGTACTTTTGTTGAGGGACAGAAGCCGAAAACATCCAGAACCCCCGTGTTTCCCTCGGAGTGGCAGACACAGTTCGGTTTGCCGTATAACGTTCACAAACAATCGATGCAGATTAATATCTTTGACGGCTATGCCGTTTACGCAATTAAGGATACGACTGCAGTAAAGGAAGAAACTCCCGTTGTTCTGCCTGCACCTGTATCCACAGAAGGAGAATAGTATGACCGATTCAATACAGACGGGAACGATAATGTCTATCGACCCCAAAAAGCATAGGATACGAATATATAAATCCACCCTCCACGCTCTTGGCGACCCGATGTATATTCAATTGCTCGTTAGCACTACTCGTCGCATCGTAGCGGTTAAGTGCGTGGATAAGGTGATGTCTGGTGACCAGTCATATAGGGTAAATTCCGAAATGCTTGGTCCCGACAATTCTTGCGAGATATACAGTTGCTCTTTCATAAAAGAACTTTGCAGTGTTGTGGGAGGGCTTGAAGCAAACGGAACGTATCGTATGTTAGGAAAAATAATAGAAACGCAACGTATGGCGGTATTCGCAATGGATACCATCCAACGAGTGGAAAATTGAGGATATGCTTATGAATATGCGATTACAGATAAATAAGGATTTTATCAACCTAATAAGTCCTTACACAAAGAAAGAGTATCTTGCCCTTGAGGAAAAGCTCCTAGCGGAAGGTTGTACCGAGCCTATTATCACTTGGAACGGATACATAATCGATGGTATGACGCGGTATGAGATTTGCTTGCGCCACGACATCCCCTACAACGTCAAAGAGATGCGTTTTTCCTGTAAAGAAGCCGCCTATGCATTTGTCTGCAAAAAGCAACTTCTCCGCAGAGATTTGACCTTTGAAACACGAAAGTTCCTTATTGGAATGCAGTATGAAGCGGAGAAATACCTCCACAGCACACATCCCCGTGGATATTCGAGTTGGCATAGCCGAGCAGATAACCTTTCCCTTGATGGTGTTGAGTACCGGGAGTCTCCGACAAGACACACCACAGCGCAGCGGATTGCGGATGAAAACCAAGTAACCCACGCAACTGTACAGAAATATGCTATCTATACAAAGGCACTTTTGACCATTGGGTCGAAGTACCCTGAAATACTCCCAAAAATCCTCGCAGGCAGATTGAAATTGTCGCATCAAAGGGTCGTAGAGCTTTCAAAGCTATCTCCTACAGACCTCCGAAGAGCCGACTTTGGGGCGGAACAGAAACCTTACCACATACAAATGAACCAAGCACACCGAGGCAGACCTCCGAAGAATTCTTCAGCAGCTCCCCCTATCCCGGCAAGACCATCCGTAAAGGATATGCCTGCGTTTGACCCCGATGCACCTGCCGTTGAATTATCCCTTACAGTGCCTTCGTGGACTAGCTCTATAAAACGCGCTCAAAAGAATATCGACGCAGAGGTTGTTTCAGATCGAGCAAAAGAAAAATTGCGTGAAGTATTAGGTGAATTGATAGACACCGCAGCAGAAATACTTATGCTCATAAAGGAGGAGTAAGATGGACGATTACAGTATGTTCGTGCCTAACGTGCATTTCGAGCAGATACCCATCAAAAACCTTGTTTCAAACCAAGATTATCAGCGTAGCCTTTCGCATACGCACATTGCCCGTGCTGCGGAGAACTTTGACCTTTACCAAATCAACCCCGTCAAGGTCAGCCGCCGGGATGGCATCAATTATGTTTTTAACGGACAGCACACGATAGAAATTGTGGCGCTTGTTTCTGGCTCTCGTGAAACCCCCGTATGGTGTATGGTTTATGATGACCTTTGCTACGAACACGAAGCCGATATTTTTGCCAATCAGATGAAGTTTGTTAAAAGCCTTCAGCCCCTTGAAATCTTTATGGCAAACATCGAGGCGGGCAATGACGAGCAAATTATCATACGTGACCTCGTGGAGTCTTTCGGTCTGACTATCGGTTCGCAAAAAGCCCACGGCGTGATTTGCGCCATTGCCACTGTTGAGGGAATTTACAAGGACTATGGTTATCACGTTTTAAGCCGCGTTTTACGGCTCATAATCGGCGCTTGGGAGGGAGATTGCAACTCCTTCTCTGGAAGCATTATGAAAGCCGTAGCCAAGCTCGTTGTGGTTTATAAAAATGTCCTTGATGACGAGGTCTTCAAAGAGAAGCTCGGTGCGGTGTCCTTAAAGACCCTTGCACGAACCGCCAAAGAACGCCGCCCCGGTATGATGGGCTATGCGGAAGCTATGGTTATCGAGTACAACGGCAAAAAGAAGAATAGCCCCCATCGTTTGCGCATCGGCAAGCTCTATGAGAAGGAAGGCATAGACGAGGAGGACTACGAACCCGTGCAATTTGACATTCCTACCGATGTCTAAAAATAGTAATATGCTCCTGCGAAAAGCATCGTAGGAGCATTTTTTGACTATAATTATTTGCTTTTTAGGTGTTTTATCTCCATTCCGTTCTTGAATCGGAAAAGCATATCCCCCGTATGATAGACCGTTACAATGTCCACCGAAGCCACCCAAAGGCGCTCGTCGAAGCTCTCAAGCACACCATCGCGCTCGTAGAGTTCAAACATAAAGGCACCGATAATTTCAGCTTCTTGGATTCGCTGAAGGCGCTTTAATTTCAGAGCATCAAGCTCGGCTGCAAGCTCGTTGATTCGCTTTTCATACTCTTCGTATTTGTGCCAAAATGCCTCTTGGTCTTGGGAGCGATGCATATTGTCTTCCACGTGGGTTTTGATAAGGGTGTGTTGGTCATCAAGCATATCCTTGACCTTGGCAATTTTGGTGTCAAGCTCGGCGTTGTCGGTCAAGGTTTCTTGCATCACTCTGCAAGCATCAAGGATAGCTTCTTTGTCGGTCATTATGATGTTGAAAACGGCAATGAAGGCGGCTTTGATTTCCTCTTCGGTAAGGTGGGGAGTTCCACACTTGTTGTCCTTATCTGTGTATTTATTAAAGCAACGGTAAATGGTTCTTCTGTACTTGCTGTTGGAGTGCCACGTTTTTGCGCCATAGTAGCTTCCGCAATCACCGCAAACAATACGGGATGCAAAAACCGTGTTTCCGCTATAGGTGGCTCGGAGTCCTTTGCGCCTTGCCATCTCTGCCTGAACAAGCTCGAACTCGCAAGGGTCGATAATTGCCTCGTGGCTGTCCTCGATGTAGTATTGCGGAACTTCACCCTCATTCACCTTCATTTTCTTGGTGAGGAAGTCCACAGTAAAGGTCTTCTGCAAAAGGGCTGCACCTTTGTATTTTTCGTTTGTAAGAATGCTCTCAATGGTGCTAGATGTCCACACTGTCTTTTGCCTTGGCGTGGGAATGCCGTTCTCGGTCAGAATCGAGGCTATCGCATAGGGCGTTTTGCCTTCAAGGAACATTGCGTAAATATAGCGGATGATTTCTGCCTCTTCAGGCACAATTTGCGGTAAACCATCCTCGCCTTTCTCATAGCCAAGGAAGTTCTTGTAAGGAAGGTAAACCCTACCATCAGCAAAGAATTTCCGCTTGCCCCACGTGATGTTTTCCGAGATGCTTCGGCTTTCTTCCTGTGCCAAGGAACTCATAATCGTTATAAGTAGCTCTCCCTTGCTATCAAGGGTGTAGATGTTTTCCTTTTCAAAGTAAACCTCGATGCCTTTTTCCTTGAGCTTACGAACGGTGATAAGGCTGTCTACCGTGTTTCTCGCAAAGCGGCTGACCGACTTTGTAATGATAAGGTCAATCTTGCCTGCAAGGGCATCTTCAATCATCTCATTGAAGCCGTCCCTGTGCTTGGTATTCGTGCCTGAAATGCCCTCATCGGTATAAACCTTTACGAACTCCCAATCGGCTCTGCCTTGTATGTATTTGGTGTAGTAATCCACCTGCGCCTCGTAAGAGGTAACTTGCTCTTCGCTATTGGTGGAAACACGTGCGTATGCCGCCACTCTGCGTTTACGCATACTGTTTTTAGATAACCCTGTGTGGAAATCCCTCGTTGCGGGAATGACTCTTACTTTTCCCATTTTAACCTCCGTGCTGTAATAATGCTTTTTGTCTAGCCCTCTCTCGCATCTCGGGAGTCCAAGAAGCCGAGCGTGACTTGTATTTCCATTCTTTTTCAATCGTTCTGCCGTTTACCATTTCAAATAGCAGTTTACGGTCAAAAACTTTGATTTTTACTATCTTTTTGCGTATAAACTCCTCGTCCAAGCTCTCCCAGCCGAACACTTCGCAACAAATCTGTTCGAGCATATCGTTGCGGATTTGCTTTGCACCTTCGCACCCGGCTCTCCCATCTTCAAGGTAGCGGTGGCAGTTCCATATGGTTCGTGCATTGTTTTTAGCCCTTTTTACGTAGCCACCGCAGTAACCGCAAACCATCTTTTTTGAAAAGGGCGATTCGCTCTGTGGCGAGGGTGAAGTGAAATAATCGGAGGCTTGTTGTAGCCGTTCCGCTACGATTTGGTAGGTCACCATATCTACTATGGCAGGGTGCGAATCTTCCACAAAAAACTGTGGTAAATGCCCTCGATTGACTATCTTTCGTTTTTCGAGGTGGTTATTTCTGAAAGTCTTTTGAAGCAGTGAGTTGCCTGAATATTTTTCGTTTGCAAGAATAAGTTTCACTTTTCTGCTTGTCCACGCACCCTTTACGATGCACGGAATGTTGTTGGCAGTAAGCCAATGTGCTATCTCTGCTAACGACGCCCCATTCGCAAACTGTGAAAAAATCTCACGCACCAAGGGAGCTGCGTCCTCGTCAATCGTAATCTTGCCTTTGACTACTTTGTATCCAAAGAGCTTTGGAAAACCTGCGGTTATCTCACCTGCCTCAAAGCCCTTGCGGATGCGCCACTTCTGATTTTCGCTTGCTGAAAGGCTTTCTTCTTGTGCGTAGGAAGCAAGGATGGAAAGCATCAACTCTCCGTCTGCGGAAAGGGTGTGAATATTCTGTTCTTCAAAGTAAACATCCACTCCCATTGCCTTGAGTTCTCGAACCGTCTGTAGAAGGGTTATCGTATTCCTCGCAAGGCGGCTGATTGACTTAGTAACAATCAAATCCACGTTTCCTTTTCGGCATTCCTCAAGCATTTGTTGGAACTGTGGGCGGACTTCCTTTGTACCTGTGAAAGCCTCGTCCGCATAGATTCCGCAAAATGTCCAATCGATGTGCGAAGATATGAATTTTTGATAATAACTGACCTGTGCTGAAAGCGAGTGCAGCATCGCATCCTTGCCAGAAGAGACACGTGCGTAGGCGCAAACGCGGAGCCTTTTCAGTTCTGTTGCCCGTTTGGGTGTAACATCTTGAATTACTCGCATAAATACCTCCTTTTTTGGTAGTCACATATTACCTCTAAAACACTTATATATCAAGTCATATTTCGGTATATTGAGGTAATTTTTATGGAGAATTTTTCGCACATTTTTTGTTCAATAGTGACGTATTCTTCCTCGGTAATAATACCCCTATTTTTCATATCTTCAGCCATATGCATAGCCAATTTATACATGATAATGTTCTGATAATTTTCCATTCTTTCTCCTCGCCTCCGCATAGCATTCTCGTGAGCAATAAATCCTGTGGTCGTTGCCGTAAGCTGTGAACTTTTTACCGCAGTGGGGACAGGTGAAGTCATAAAACGCCTTCCGATTCACTAAATATAGGTGTGCATTCCACCACTTCTGCCTACAATCCCCGGAGCAGAAACGCTTGCTTTTAACGTTTGCCGTGTTGTGGATCTCCTTACCGCAAGCCAAACACACACCCGTGGGAAGCTCCGGGGGCTTAATATCCGTCCTACTTAAAAATGATTTGACCGTTCCGAGAGGAACTCCTGATATTTTTGCGATGCGATTGCACCCTAATCCTCGGTTTTTTAACGCTATTATCTGTTCTTTTTCATTGGTTGTCATAATACCACCTCCACCCTAAACTCACGGGAAGTGGCAAAAGTCAACCCCCCACTTTCATTTTCTTGTATTTTGACGGACAGGTAACAAAAAAATAAGCCCACCAAGGAAAAATCCTCGATGGGCTTATGTAGTAATTATTCAGTTTTGTTGGTATTAGACTTGCTCGTGAGCTGCTTTACTGCCTGATTTGTACCCGTAGCAGAAAGACCACTCGCGGCACCTAATACAATGGCAACGAGAACGTTCTGTGTCTCGAAAACTCCCGGCACGCAGAAATATGCGATTACACCGATAATCGCGCCGAGCGCACAGGAAATCAAGGGAATAAACCTCTTGAACTTTTCCGTGCCGCCAACTGCGGTCTTCACGATGTCGATAATCGTATAAACGATTGCGGCGATTGCGGGAATGCTTGCGATTTCATAGAAAGTAGTCATAATAAATCCTCCTAAAAATTATTTATGCGCCTGTTGGTTCAGGTGCGTTTCGATTTTCTTAATTGCGATGGTAACGGGACCGTCGCAGCCTTGCTCTTGCAAACCTTTTAGGCAAGCAAGAACGCCTTGGGTGAGAAGGGTTTGCTCCTCTTTGATAGCCTTGATGTCCTTATCCTGCT
>JAZQSI010000014.1:0-4813 GCA_045629985.1 Eubacteriales bacterium | reverse complement strand
TTCGGTGCCGTCCTTGTAGATAGGTCTGCGTACACGAACATATAACGGGGACAGAGTTTTTGTGCCGGGAGAGGCGCTACCTGTTTTGAAAAGCCTTTGAGCTTTGTCGGTTGGGGATTGCGCCACAGATATAAAAATAAATCTTTCGTTTATATTTTCCTCTCCTATCACCGTTTGCCACACCTTTCGTAGACGCATCTTGCGACGTCTGCCCGTGTCATATGTAAATAACTGTCGTGTGCAGATTTGTACCTGATCACCCACTTGCAGCTGACCATCGATAATCTCGACCGTAAAAATCAAGGGATTTTCGGGACCGATAATCATCGTACCCTCAATATCGGTAATGCTACCGACACGGATTCGTGGCATTGCGAGTGAGTTTTTATCGAGGATTGTAAGCTGTTCTTCCAAGCCACCGATAGCGGAAACAGGAAGAGTGATATCTTCAACCCCCGATGCGGTTTTTCGTTTAGGTGTAAAGGTAGACATAAAAGCCTCCTTTACTCAACGAGTTCAAAGAAGAGTCCGCCTACTGCAAGGCTTGCGCTAGGTTCTTTCTGACCGCTCGTACCCCACTCGATGATTTGGCTACCCGCAGTAACTCGACCCTTTGCGTCAACGGCAACTGCAGAATAAGTACCTGCGGTTACACCCGTATTTGCAAGGGTAACTGCGATAGATTTGTCGGCGCTACCGTCAAAGGTAGTATTGCCCGTTGCGTCTCCCGTGAGGGAAATCTTCCTAGCGGTTGCAAGCTTGGTAGCCTTGCCAGCCGCAGTAGTACCGTTTTCAAGGTTTGTTGCTCTTGTCTGAAGGGCTGTGATGTCACCATCGTTAGAAGTGATGTTGCCTTCTGCCGTGGTCATTCTTTCTGCGAGAGCCTTACCTTTATCACCTGCGTAAGCGGTAGAAGATGTTTCACCTAGTGCAAGAGATACAGAGATTTCGACGTAAGTCGAACCACTCCAACGATAGGTAAGATTTGTATCCTTTGCTACATAGATTTTGCCAGCCTCGCCCGTTGCGGGGAACGATGCCTTTTTGTCGAATTCAAGCACATCGTCCACATAGGAAGGAAGCTGTGCGGCGGGAACTTTGCCATCATTACCAAGGGTTGCGACACCGTTTGCCACGCCCATTTCGGAACGCTTGACCTGTGCATCATTAGTCACGTTGCCGAGACCGATATTTGCCTTGGAGATGCTTACGTTGCCCTTACGGAAAGTGGACTCTGCCTCACCCTTGACACCCGTAACGCCACCGTTATCTGCGATGTCCTTGATTGCGACAAGAGCCTCTTGAACGTTAGTTGCCTCAAGCCCGGTAATGGCATCGATTTCTACGATGTCAGCAGCGGAGGCAATCAGCTGCTTTTCAAGCCCGGTTGCTGTTTTAATGTATTGTGTGCGTTTCTGCGCCATAGTTTTTTACTCCTTTTTTAGCATAACGATGTCCTCGTTACTTAATTGTGTGATTTGGGTGTCGGTGAGTTTATCCACGAACACCGTTTTTGTGTTAAGTTCTTTGATTTGCTCAAGGGTTGCGAAGGCGGGAGTATCACCAATTTGGATATAGATTTTTCCGTCCGCACGTGCCTTGGGCGTTGAAATATCGTCACTGTTTACTTGGGGAAGAATTGAGAGTTCTTTTGGGATTTTTGTGTCGAGCCTGATCTCGTACTCTCGCATTTTTGCAAGAGGCCACAGACTAGTGATTTCGATGTCGTTGCCCCCACAGCATTGCGCCATATCTATTTTCTTTGGGGGAATGGACACTATAGGCGGATTCTGCTTATCAAACAAAACTATCACCTACGCTTTTTCGTAAGATAATTTTGCCTGTGTCGGAAATCTTCATACGAGTGCCATCGGTTAAGATTTGATGGAAATCGTACTCGGCACCGGGGAAAAGAGCTATGCTCTCTGTGGGTGAAATCATAACCTCGTAAAATCCGGGTTCGGTAAAGATTCTCTCAATAATGACAGGAGATTCAACGGAAGAGAAATTTTTAACAGTGAAAACAATTTCTTTGATACCCGTAAAATCCACATTGGAAAGGTTGATATGAAGCAGGGTGTGAACACCCACATCAATGCGTAATACGTTCATAGGTATCACCTCGCTTGCTGTGGTTTACACCAAGCCCCATTCAGCGAACCTTTCAAATCCTCCGAGCTTTGTAATAAACTCTCTTGCGGTTGCGACGATATCCTCGTAAGGAATACCATCAATGCGTTCATCACCGATGGCGCAGCAGAACTCGACGGGAGCGCCCGTTTCCTGTGCTTTGAGCCAAGCATAAATATTTACGCTGACATCTGCCTTGGAGAGGTCTTTGCCGTGAAGCCCGCCGCCCGTAACGCTGTCTGCCATATCCGAGCCGAGCTTTCGGTTGGTCGCACCACTGTCAACGTCTGTGCCACCACTCCAATCACCGAGCGGGTTGATTTCAGCGCCGGGATAATCTGTCTTGAGTTCCTTGCGTTTTGCGTTGCTTTGGCAAATAATCAAGCGGTCACCGTTAAGGATATACTTGCCATCGTAGGGATGCTTTTCGTAGATTGCTCTTGCGATAGCCGACAGCTTTTTCTGCTCCTCGGTAACGGGAACACCCTTGAAGATTCCGTTGTCACCGCAACGAATGCGGTCACTCTGATTTCTTGAAAGGTGTGCGTCCTGTGCCACCTCTGCATAGTCAACTTCAAGGTTGCCTGCGATACGATGCACGGCTGCGGTCACTTCGTCAACGGAAAGACAGATAGAGGTTTCTGCAATAATATGGCAGATGCCGTGTCCGATAAGCACCTCCACTGCGATGCGAGGATTTTCTTGGAAGCGGTAAGCCAAATCGACTAATGCTCCCGCGATGCGGTCTGCCACCTTGTCCGGGTGGCGCGGATTAACTTTTTCAAACATAATTAAACTCCTTTTCTTGAACGAAGTAATCTTTCCATCACGTCATCGTGAGGGGTTGCGCCATCGAATTCAACGGAGCAGTTCTCCTTGACGATTTGGAAAATGGAAAACCAAGTGGCATTCACTTGTTTCATATAGTCGCGGCTCATTGCAACATAGGGGCTTGCGATTGCATTGCCCGTAGTTGGGTGCTTGGCAAGGAAACCGAACTCGGAAATTGCCTCTTCGCACTGAATCCAACGGGAAACAGACATCGCATACTGTTCTATGAGCTGCGTGTTGACGAGCTTTTCACAACCACGGGCTTTGAGCCACTTATATGTGGTAATGAAAACGTCCTCGGCGCATAAATTCTTGCCGTTTTTCTGCGTTGCTTTGAGATAATCCTTGACGGGTGGAACATCCACTCCCTCAAACTCCGCAGGTTCGGGTAAAATCATAGCACCTTCGAGCTTGCCTTCATTGATTTTATCTACGAGCGCCTTCTTTTTTGGTCCAGTTCCGGGGCGCGCTCCACCTCGGTTTGTACCGTCTTTAGCCATATTTCTTACTCCTTTTTTGCAATTTTTAGGGCTTGGGGGTTAATACCCCGTTTGAATAGCAAAAAATGCGCACGCCAGCCCCAGCCCGTTGACTTCATTTAGGTCCCGAAGATTTGACCGGGCTAGGCAATGGTCTCTGCCATCAGTTCTAAATATCGTTGGAACTTGATTAGCCAATAATTATTTTCACTAGCTTTCTTCTCCCAATCAAGACGATACTCAGACGAAGATTGGCACTTCAAGGAGTTGCATATTCTGTGCGCCAACTGGCAATTAGACATTGAGTGTTTTCCTCCCACGGAGATAGGAACAATATGATCTATAGTTCCATCCCAACTGTTATCAATTCCTTTTACAGGGTGAACGGGAAGCCCACAGATTTGGCAGATGCCAGAATCACGTGCATATAACTTTTCATAGGATACTTCCTCAACAAAAGCTCTAGCCAGTTGCTTTTCACGCAAAGCCTTTTTGACGCGCATCAATTCTTTGTGTCTAAGAGTTGCATGCTCACGCCTTCGCTCATTTATTTCCGCACAAGTAATACAACAAAATTCCGAACGCATATCACCACAAATGGTTGTAAACTCCGTACCGCACTCCCTGCAAATATGCGTGTGAGGAATGTATGCGTCAGCCCACTGCTCACGCTTCATTTTCAAGTTGCCTTTATAGCAGCAATCCTTGCTACAGTATTTTTTATTAGGAATGGTTGTCTCGAAGGGAGTACCGCACCATTCGCATTCTCGATGATATACCTTCTTGGGTGGCTTTTCCTTCTTGGGGTGTAGCTGTTCAAATCCAACCTTGCGACATTCGTCACTGCAATATTTAAAGCGGTGGGCATTCGGTTTCCAGAACGGCTTTCCGCAGATAACGCAGTGGTTATATCGTTTAAGGGTTTCGTGGCTCTTTTTGTTTGCGCATATGCTTGAACAGCATTCTTGTGTGTTGTTTTTCGGAATGTAAGGCTTACCGCAAATAACACATTCTTTTTCTGTCATATTTTAATTTCCTTTCCATCTATCTCCACGCTCTGCGTGAATACGTGCATGACAGGATTTACAGAGAGAAATAAGATTTGTACGGCTGTGCGTTCCTCCTTCTGCGAGAGGGAGTTTGTGATGCACCTCTTCGGTGGGGACTAGCACTCCAAGCTCAAGACAACGCTCACACAGCGGATGTGTCTCCACATAGCTATCTCGGATGCGTTTCCAAGCTCTGCCGTACCTACGGCGTACAGCCGGGTCTCGGTCGTACTTCTCGTAGCGTTTGGCTTCCTCTTTTGCGTGTTCCTCGCAGAACCTTCCGTCCGTCAGCTTGGGGCAACCGGGGAAAGAGCAAGGTCGCTT
>JAZQSI010000013.1:0-3083 GCA_045629985.1 Eubacteriales bacterium | reverse complement strand
CGGAAGAGTCTTTGCGTTTACGCCGCCGATGTATGTGTAGAGCGGCATCTGGAGAGCTTCAGCAGCTGCCTTTGCAACAGCAAGTGAAGTACCGAGGATTGCGTTTGCGCCAAACTTTGTCTTGTTCGGTGTGCCGTCGAGTTCGATCATTGTGCGGTCGATTTCAACCTGATCGAGAGCGTTCATACCGATGATTGCTTCTGCGATGTCGTTGTTTACAGCGTCAACAGCCTTGTAAACGCTCTTGCCCATGTACTTTGACTTGTCGCCGTCGCGAAGCTCGCAAGCTTCGAAGATACCTGTGGAAGCACCTGACGGAACTGCTGCGCGACCGATGTATGTGTTGATACCGTCATCAACATAAACATCAACCTCAACTGTCGGGTTGCCGCGTGAGTCGATAACCTGACGGCCGACTACGTCTACGATTTCTGCAAATTTTTTCATTTTTCTTTTCTCCTTTACTTAAGTTTTATATTAAGGTTTTATTCGACTATAAGTGATTCGCCTGTCATTTCGGCAGGTTTCTCAATGCCCATAAGATCGAGCATTGTGGGAGCGATGTCGCAAAGCTTACCGTCACGGAGCGAAACATCTGCGCCTACAACAACAAACGGAACTGTGTTTGTCGTATGTGCGGTAAACGGTGATACACCGTCTTCCTCGAGCATCTTATCTGCATTGCCATGGTCTGCGGAAATTACGCTGATACCGCCGACTTTTGAAACTGCCTCAACAACGCGACCAACGCAAGTGTCAACAGTTTCAACAGCCTTTACAGCTGCATCAAACACGCCTGTATGACCGACCATATCGCAGTTTGCGAAGTTCAAGATGATAACATCATAAATCTGCTTCTCTATTGCTTCAATTACCTTTTCGGTAACTTCAGGTGCGCTCATCTCGGGCTGGAGGTCGTAGGTTGCGACCTTCGGGGAGTTGACGAGGATTCTGTCCTCTCCCTCATACATCTTCTCAACGCCGCCGTTGAAGAAGAATGTGACGTGGGCATACTTTTCCGTTTCCGCAATGCGGAGCTGACGGATACCGAGAGACGAGATGTATTCACCAAAAGTGTTCTCGAGGGTTTCGGGAGCGAATGCAACATTTACATTCGGCATATTTGCATCGTACTGCGTCATGCAAACATAATGAACTCTCTTAAATCCTTCGCCACGGTCGAAGCCGTCAAACGCTGCATCAACAAACGTACGTGTGATTTCACGCGCACGGTCAGGACGGTAGTTGAAGAAAATGATTGAATCATTCTCCGAAAGGCCCTTGTAGCCCTGCATTACGGACGGCTCAACGAATTCGTCAGTCTTGCCGCCTTCGTATGACTTCTTGACGGTCTCGGGAGCGCCCTCCATTGCCTCGCCTTCAGCGAAGACGATTGCGCGGTATGCGCGCTCTACTCTTTCCCAACGGTTGTCGCGGTCCATAGCGTAGAAGCGTCCCATAACCGTTGCGATTGCACCGACGCCGATTTCCTCGCACTTTTCTGCGCATTCCTGAACAAAGCCTGCGCCTGATGTCGGGGAAACGTCGCGTCCGTCAAGGAAGCAGTGGATAAATACTTTTTCTACACCGCATCTCTTTGCAAGACGGAGAAGACCCCATACGTGGGTATTGTGGCTGTGAACACCACCGTCTGACATAAGACCCATAAGATGGAGAGCCGAGCCGTTTTTCTTGCAGTTTTCGCAAGCGGCAAGAAGCTCGCGGTTTTCAAAGAAGCTGCCGTCTTCAATCGCGCGGGTAATTCTCGGAAGGTCCTGGAAAACGACGCGGCCTGCGCCGATGTTCGTATGGCCTACCTCACTGTTTCCCATCTGGCCGTCGGGAAGACCGACATCAAGACCTGATGCGCGAAGAAAAGTACGGGGGTTTTCCTCAAAAATCTTGTCGATATTCGGAGTTGCGGCCGAGCTTATAGCATTTGCCTTTCCGCTCTCTGCATTGCCGAATCCGTCCATTATAATGAGGGTGATAGGTGTTTTTGTATTCATATTATTACTGGTTTGCCGCATTGATTATTGCAACAAAATCCTCCGTTTTAAGTGATGCGCCGCCGATGAGTCCGCCGTCAACATCGCTCTGTGCAAGAAGCTCTGCTGCGTTCTTCGGGTTCATCGAGCCGCCGTACTGGATTGTAACTGCGCGAGCGCAACGTGCGCCGTATTTTGCGCGGATAACCGAGCGGATGAGACCGCAAACCTCTGCAGCCTGCTCAGCAGTTGCAGTCTTGCCTGTGCCGATTGCCCAGATGGGCTCATATGCGAAGACAAGCTTGCGTACCTTTTCAGCAGGAACGTCTGCAAGCGCAATCTTGACCTGCATTGCGATATGCTCTGCAGTAACATCAAACTCTCTCTGCTCAAGTGTTTCACCTACGCAGATAATCGGACGAAGACCTACTTCAAGAGCCTTCTTGACCTTGAGGTTAACTGTCTTGTCTGTCTCGCCGTAGTACTCGCGGCGTTCGCTGTGACCGATTACTACGTACTTTACTCCGAGCTCCTTGAGCATTTCTGCGCTGACTTCGCCTGTGAATGCACCGCTCTTTTCATAGTGCATATTCTGTGCTGCAACCGCAATCTTTGCATCGCGGCTTGCTCTGCATGCAGCAGGGATATCTACAAACGGAACGCAAAGAACAACGTCGCACCATTTCTGCTTGCCAACCGCTGTCTTGAGTTCGTCGAACATCTTCTTTGTTTCGGAAGCTGTCTTGTTCATCTTCCAGTTTCCTGCGATGATTGTCTTTCTGTACTTTCTGTTCATGTTGTCAACTTTCTCCTTAATTCTGACCGGGGGAAGATCTTTCCCAAATACTTACTTGTCTTCGAGGCATGCGATTCCCGGGAGTTCAAGTCCTTCGAGGAACTCAAGGGATGCGCCGCCGCCTGTTGAAATGTGTGTCATCTTCTTGTCATAACCGAGCTTCTTTACAGCGGAAGCGGAGTCACCGCCGCCGATGATTGTTGTAGCATCAGTGTTTGCAAGAGCTTCTGCTACTGCGATTGTACCTGCAGCAAGAATCGGGTTCTCAAAAACGCCCATCGGGCCGTTCCATACAGCTG
>JAZQSI010000012.1:0-6027 GCA_045629985.1 Eubacteriales bacterium | reverse complement strand
TGATGCTCATTTACCCCGTAATAACAGGAGAGTATTACAATGCAAACAGTATAGAGAATCTCCTTATGAAAGAAACTTTGTCAGAGAGTGATGTTGAGATTACGAGTGCGGCAAAAGCAGTCTCTGATAAGACAAGCCCTGCCTATATCATCCATACCTCTAATGATCAAATGGTTGATGTAAGACATTCAATTTCAATGGCAAACGCTCTCGCGGAGAATGACATCCGCTTTGAGATGCACATATATCCCGATGCACCTCATGGAGTTGCGCTTGGTAACGAGATTACAAAATGTGGCGTGGATAAGTGGTGCAACTCTGCAATATCAGAATGGGTAAATAATGCCGTAGCATGGGCTAACAGTTTAAATATATAAAATGTAGGTGATAAGTTATGGAAAAGAAAATATCTGAAAAGGCACTTTCTATAATCAAAAAGATGCAGCAAAACGAGCTTACTGAAAGCGTTATTTATGAGCAGATTGCGCATTTTGCAAAAGGAGAGGAGAATAAAAAGACGCTTCTCCGCCTTGCGGCAGAAGAGAGGGCTCATTACGAAATCTGGAAGAAATATACCGGAATTGAAATGAAGCCGCAGAAAGGCAAGGTTTTTAAATATAAGCTTCTTGCGCGTATTCTTGGTTTCACATTTGCTGTAAAGCTTATGGAAAACGGAGAATCGGGAGCACAGAAGGAATACGAGTTGCTTGCCGAAGAGGTGCAGGAGAGTATTTCAATCAGAAAACAGGAAGAGGAGCATGAAGCGGCGCTTCTTGAAATGCTCGACGAGGAGAGTCTCCAGTATGTCGGAAGTATGGTGCTCGGTATGAACGATGCGCTTGTTGAGCTTACGGGCTCGCTTGCAGGTTTTACCTTTGCTCTTGCGCAGACTCGCCTTGTTGCGATTTCAGGTCTTATCGTAGGCATTTCCGCAACATTCTCAATGGCTTCAAGCGAATTTCTTTCTGCAAAGAGCGAGGGAAGAAATGATGCTTTTAAATCGTGTGCATATACGGGAGTTGCATATCTCATAACCGTTATTCTTCTGATTTTGCCGTATTTCCTTCTCGGGGATGACCAGTATTTGGTCGCACTTTTCTCAATGATTGCGATTGTAATTCTCATCATAGCAGGATTTACATACTATATCTCTGTAGCAAAAGGTGAGAAATTCAAACCGAGATTTTTGGAAATGTCGCTCATAAGTATCGGTGTTGCAGTTGTTTCGTTCGTTGTCGGAACGCTCGCAGAGCGCTTCCTTGGAGTGTAAAAGCGTATTTATTAGGATGTGATTTATTTTGTTTGAAAATATAGGCAACGTAAAATTTATGCAGAAGCTTAACCGCGTAAAGGTTCTTGAGTACATAAGAAAAAACAGTCCTGTTTCAAGAAACGAACTTTCGCAGATGTCGGGCCTCAGTCTTTCGTCAATAACAAACATAATAAGCTATCTCATAGAATCAAAGCTTGTTTTTGAGACAGACCGCATAAACGCTGACGGAGCGGGAAGAAAGGCAGTAAGACTCGAGTTTAACACTTCTGCAATGTCACTCATTGCGATAAATATAGAAGCAGGGGAAGCTACGGTATCCCTTGCAGACCTTGGTGGGGGCATTCTCCAGAGTAAGAAAGTCTCATTTACTTCCGAAAACAGCGCAGAAGAAGTGCTTGAGAAAGTTCTTGGTATGGTGCAGCAGTTTATGAAACGGAAGAGGTCTATAAAGGCGATCGGCTTTACAGTGTCTGGACACGTTTTTGATAATGGTTTCGTCAGTTCGAGTGTTCTTGGTTGGACGAATGTCGAAATTAAGTCGCGTTTTGAAGAGGCAACGGGTCTTCCTGTCTATATAGCAAATAACACGAAGACAAAAGCGCTCTGGACAATGCGTGCACTTAACGATGATTCATATAAAAACATTGTTTTCCTTGATATGACAGCGGACGGAATAGGTATTGCAAATGCCTATAACGGTGAGATTAATGAGGCTGTTGCAGGTGAACTTGGTCACACGATTGTCGCAGGTTTTGGCAAGAGCACGGGTTACCTTGAAAAGGTATGCAGTATACGTAACATTATAGACAGCTATGCAGAGCTTTCCGGAAATCGTCTCATGTTTGCGGAAATCCGTGAGCGTGCGGAGGTTGGAGATGCTCTCGCAAAGCGTGTTATTGATGAAGCCTGCAGCTATATGAGTGCAGCAATACTCAATATCATAATGATTTTTGAACCAGATTATATTATAATCAACGCATCCGAGTTGTTCGAGGTAGAGGAGTTATATGAAAAGGCAGTGGTAGAGGCTGTTCAGCGCAGCTTGCGACTTGGCATGAAAAGACCTGATTTCAGAAAGGTCAACCTTGCTCCTGAACAGTCGGTGCAGGGTGCGGCACAGTTTGTCGCAGATAATATCCTCGGAATATATGGTCCTGAGGATGTGATTTAAGCAAATTGCCCGGTAATACTGTAAACGTATTACCGGGTTTATCCTCATATGCGAAAGAGAGGTGAAAAAGAGAATGGCTGATGAAAAGAAGCTTGCCGAACAGATAGCAGCTGCCGTTAAAGCTGCAGGGGGAAGGACGTTTTACGTCGGCGGATACGTAAGAGATAAGATGCTCGGCATCGAAACAAAAGATTTTGATATAGAGGTCCACGGCGTATCTGTTGATGCACTTGAGAAAATACTTGATAATATCGGAACTCGTCTGGAGTTCGGCAAGAGTTTTGGCGTGTATAATATAAAGGGGTACTCGGTAGATGTTGCAATGCCGCGAAAGGAAGAGTGTATAGGAAACCGCCATACTGATTTCAAGGTTGATATTGACCCGTTCTGTGGCACAGAAAAAGCGGCAGAGAGGCGTGATTTCACGATGAATGCTATTATGGAGGATGTTCTCACGGGTGAGATTATCGACCATTTCGGCGGAAGATATGATATTGAAAAAAGAGTCATCCGTCATGTCAATGATATCTCTTTCACGGAAGATCCATTGCGGGTTCTGCGTGCGGCGCAGTTTGCCTCACGCTTCGAGTTTGAGATAGACAAAGGAACGGAAAAACTTTGTTCTTCGATGGATATTTCGAGTGTTTCGTCCGAAAGAGTATTCGAGGAACTCAAGAAAGCTCTCCTCAAGGCGGAAAAGCCATCTCTCTTTTTTGAGAAACTTTTGCGAATGAAGAAACTTGCAACGTGGTTCCCTGAGGTTGAAGACCTCATTAACGTCGAGCAGAATCCGAAGTATCATTCCGAGGGCAATGTGTATATCCATACGATGATGGTGCTTGACGAGGCGGCAAAGAGGAGAGAAAACGTAGAAAACAAGCTCGGGTTTATGCTTGCGGCACTTACGCACGATTTCGGGAAGACGGTTACAACGGAGTTTCGCGATGGTGCGATTCGTTCTTACTGTCACGAAAAGGCAGGAATACCGATTATTGAGAAGTTTCTCCTGCGCCTCACGCGTGATAAGAAGCTGATAAGATATGTAACAAATCTTGCAGAGCATCATATGCGCCCCAATGCGCTTGCCGCTTTTAAGTCTTCAGTGAAGGCAACAAACAAAATGTTCGACGATGTATATGAGCCGCTTGCGCTCATTTCTCTTGCGCAGGCAGACAGCCTCGGTTGCGTTCCTGAAGAGAGAACACCGTCATCCGAGCCGTTTTTGTTGGAGAGACTTGGTGAATACAACCGATGTATGTCGAAACCCTATGTAAAGGGGGAGGACCTGATAAAGGCAGGGCTTTCTTCAAACCCTGATTTTTCGAAAATTCTTGCATATGCGCATAAGCTCCGTCTTGCAGGAGTAAATAAAGAAGATACACTAAAGCAGGCTATAGCATATTCAAATGAAATAAAAAAGCAAAGAGGGTAATTCTTTATGAAAAAGCTTAATTTGGCAGTAGAAAAACACACGCAACTTATCCTTGATTCAGAAAGATTTGTCTGGAATCATCCTGAAACGGGGTACAAAGAGTTTGAAACTTCGGCATACATGGAAAAGGTTTTCAGAGAGCTTGGTTATGACCTTGTCATGGCGGATGGGATTACGGGTTTCTACACCGTTCTCGATACCGGAAAACCCGGTCCTGAGATTTTGATTCTCGGAGAGCTTGACTCCATAATCTGCCCGGAACACCCGGAATCAAACAAACAAACAGGCGCAGTTCACTCCTGCGGTCACAATGCACAGTGTGCGGCGCTTATAGGTGTCGCGGCGGCACTCAAAGAGCCGGGAATTCTTGATAATCTCTGTGGAAGAATCCGTCTATGTGCTGTTCCGGCAGAGGAGCTTCTTGAGATTGAATTCAGAAATAACCTTAAAAAAGAAGGCAAAATCAAGTATCTCGGCGGCAAGACGGAATTTCTTTCAAGAGGATATTTTGACGGTGTTGACCTTGCGTTTATGCTTCATACATCAAGAAGTTTTGCGGCAATTGATGCTTGTGTAGGTTGTATTGCGAAAAACATAACCTACAAAGGGGTTGCGGCTCATGCAGGCGGTGCTCCGTGGAATGGTAAAAATGCGCTTTATGCGGCAAATTGCGGTCTTAATGCTATAAACGCAATTCGTGAAACATTTAAGGAAAGCGATGTAATAAGAGTTCATCCGATTATAACAAGCGGCGGTGCTATGGTAAACGCTATCCCTGAAAAAGTAGTTCTTGAAAGCTATGTACGCGGTTCAAGCTTTGAGGCTATATGCGATGCAAACAAAAAGGTAAATCAGGCACTTTGCGGTGCGGCACTCTCGCTCGGAACGAATATTGACATTACGGACATTTCAGGTTACGCACCTCTTGCTTGTGACGCAGGCCTTATTGATGTTTATCTTAAAGCGGTAGAGCTTGCTGTTCCCGAATATGAGGTAAGATACAGCAAAGTGATTGATTCGGGAAGTACAGATATGGGAGACCTTTCATGCATTATGCCTGTTGTTCACCCGTATGCAGGCGGGGCTGAGGGAAAGAGCCATGGCAACGACTATCGTATTGCAGACCCCGTCGCAGCGTGCGTCGGAAGTGCGAAGATTCAGGTTGCAATGATTCATCTTCTCCTTTCAGACGGAGGAAAGAAAGCACGCGAGATAATAGATAACTTTGAGCCGATGTTCAAGTCGAAGGAAGAATATTTTGAATATGTTGACGCTCTTAACGCTTCAGGCGACCGAATCGAGTATAAAGAAGATAGTGCAGTTATAAAACTTTAACACAAAAAACACACGAGAGTGATAAACTCTCGTGTGTTTTTCTTAATTAAGCTTTGATTTTACGAATTCAATCTGTTTCTCAACCGAGCCGACGCTTGTGCCGCCTTCCGAAATTCGCTTTGAAACGCAGGTTTCAAGGCTGATTTCGTCATAAAGGTCAGTATCAAACAAATCTGAAAATTCTTTGTATTCTTCGATGGTAAGCTCTTCTAAAACTTTACCGTCTGCAATGCACTTTGCAACAAGCTGGCCTGAAATCTTGTAAGATGTGCGGAAGGGAAGTCCCTTCTTTACGAGATAGTCAGCGAGGTCTGTTGCGTTAATAAAGCCTTTCTGTGCCGCACGCTTCATATTCTCCTCGCAGGGCTTCATCGTGGCAAGCATCGGAGCGAGCACCTTAAGGCACATTATAACGGTCTCAACTGCATCGAAGATGCTTTCCTTGTCTTCCTGCATATCCTTGTTGTAAGCAAGGGGAAGCCCCTTAAGGACTGTGAGAAGCGCCATAAGGTCGCCGTAAACTCTGCCTGTTTTACCACGGATAAGCTCTGCCATATCGGGGTTTTTCTTCTGCGGCATGATGGACGAACCTGTTGTATAAGCGTCGTCAAGCACAACGAATTTCAATTCCCACCTTGCCCAGAGGATAAGCTCCTCGGTCATCCGGGAGATGTTCATCATAAGAATCGAAAGAGCAGATGCAAGCTCGAGCGCAAAGTCGCGGTCGGAAACTCCGTCAAGACTATTGAGGGAGATGTCAGAAAACCCAAGCTCTCGCGCCTCTAACCTGCGGTCGGTATCGTAAGTTGTGCCGGC
>JAZQSI010000011.1:0-13033 GCA_045629985.1 Eubacteriales bacterium | reverse complement strand
TTCTTGATATGCGTGCACGTGTTCTTCTTCCCTTTGACGGACACTCAAAAAACCGCATAGCACTCCGCAGAGGACCGATTATTCTCGCACGCGACAGCCGCCTCGGTTATGACATTGAGCTTCCGTTTCAAATCGCATATAGCGAAGACGGAACCATTGAAGCCCCCCCTTGCAACACTGCGCCTTACCACTGCATGGTACAAGTTAATATCCCTCTCCGCAACGGAGAAAATATAACTCTCACCGACTATGCATCCGCAGGAAAAACATGGAGCGAGGAGAGCCGAGTCGCCGTCTGGATGAAAACCGAATAAAAAGAAAAAGCTGTGAGTTTAAAACTCACAGCTTTTTTGCTTCGTCAATTAGAAAAACTTTTTGATTGTGTCGGAAGCCATTGCGTCATCAGCGCTGATTGTAATTACGAAGTCAATCTTGTTCTCTTCGCCGAACTTTTCAGCCCAGAGGAGGAAGTCTTCAGTTTCCTTCTGGCAATCGCACTTTGAAACCTTATAAAGGCTGTCGATAAAGATCTTTGAAATATCAAAGTTTGCAGAATGCAAACCGCAGATAAATGCCTTGAGGTGCTCATAGCTTTCGATGAAGTAAGCTGAAACGTCAACCAAACGAGCCTTATGACTTATATCGTATGTAAGCTTTGTACCACGCTCGATGCAAACAACTGCTAAATCCTCATTTGCAGCCTTGTTGGTAAGCTCTATAATCTGTTTTGTTTTTCCATGACCCTGAAGTCCCATAATTACGCGAACCATAGTCCACTCCTTACTCCGCAAAACGCGGTCCTCGCTTTCACGGCAAGCGATTGCCGAATTTCAACCTGACGAGGTTGAGTTTTCCTGTCTATATATTAACACATTTTGCACAAAACCTCAATAGCTATTTTGAGATTTTTTTGTTATTTTTCCAAAATCTCTTTTCTGAGTTCTTCATAGCCGGGTTTTCCGAGAAGTGCGAACATATTTTTCTTATAAGCTTCAACGCCCGGCTGATTGAATGGATTTACCCCAAGAACATACCCCGAGAGGCCGCAAGCGAACTCAAAGAAATATACAAGATAACCAAAATTCTCGGCATCAGAGCCGGAAAGCTCAATTGTCATATTCGGAGTTTTTCCGTCACGGTGTGCAATAGCAGTTCCCTTATACGCATTTTCATTTACAAATGCAACATTGTTGCCTGCAAGGTAGTTGAGTCCGTCAAAATCCTCGTCATTTTCCGGGATTATCATTTCTGTCTTCGGGTTTCCGATTGACACGAAAGTCTCCTGGAGGATGCGCTCGCCTTCCTGGATATACTGACCCATTGAATGAAGGTCTGCAGAGAATTCGACAGATGCAGGGAAAATTCCAAGTCCGTCTTTGCCCTCGCTCTCGCCAAAGAGCTGCTTCCACCACTCTGCCATGAATCTGAATCTCGGTTCAAAGCATGCAAGAATCTCTATCTTCTTTCCCTTTTCATACATGATATTGCGAGCAGCAGTATAAACCCAGGCGGGGTTATCAAAGCTCTTTGTTGAAATGAGCTTCTCCTCTGCCTTTTTTGCACCACGAATCGCCGCATCGGTATCAATACCCGCTACCGCCATCGGAAGAAGACCGACAGCCGTGAGGACTGAGTATCTTCCACCAACATTATCAGGAATTACAAAAGTCTCATATCCTGCATTGTCAGCAAGAGTCTTGAGTGCTCCGCGTGCCTTGTCGGTTGTAGCAAATATTCTCTCCTTTGCGCCGTCCTTGCCATACTTTTTCTCAATCATTTCCTTAAAGATACGGAAAGCAACTGCAGGCTCGGTTGTGGATCCTGATTTTGAGATGACATTTATTGAAAAATCGCGTTCACCGATTATGTCGATGACTTCATTTATATAATCAGTGCTTAAGTTGTTGCCGACAAAATATACTTCCGGATCTGACTTACCCTTCTGATTGGGGAAACTTCCCTTTATAAACTCAATTGCCGCACGAGCACCGAGGTAAGAGCCGCCAATGCCTACAACCACAAGTACTTCTGAATTATCTCTTATCTTTTTTGCCGCTTTTTTTATGCGTGCATACTCTTCCATATCAACATTCTCCGGAAGTCTTAACCATCCGAGAAAATCCGAACCTGCACCTGTTCCGTTAACAAGAGTATCATGCGCCTCAGAGAGCCGCGGCAAAAATCCGTTTAATTCATCAGCCGATATAAAATCGAAAGTTTTTTCGAGATTTACTTTAATCATGTCTACCTTCTCCTTTTGTATTTTATTATCATTATATACAATTTTTCCATTTTTTTCAATAGAATTCTGTCGTTAATAATTTGTTTACCAATTATTTCACTTCTATTCACAGTTCGGCAAAACTTTACAATTTTTTTGTGCTATAATTAATACATAAGTTTTCAAACTACCCTTGAGTATCCCCATACTCACCCCCTTTAGACAAGGTCTGCACCTTTTCCCCGGTGCAGACCTTGTTCCTTTTTTATTTATTCCGGAAACTGCACCGCTTCTCTTACATATACTTTTATCAAGTATTTTACGGAGGTTTTTATATGGCTATAAAGATTTTTATCGACCAGGGGCATAACCCCGAGGGTGTAAACGCAGGTGCAGAGGGCTTCGGACTTCGCGAGCAGGATATAACATATGCTGTCGGTGTATATCTTCGCGATATTCTTGAGCAGGACCCGCGTTTTGAAGCTCGACTTTCGCGACCAACCCCGGAAACAGTTCTCGGAACAACAAATGCCGAAAGTCTTGCAGCACGCGTCAATGCGGCAAACTCATGGCCCGCAGACTATTTCTTAAGCATTCACGTGAACGCAAACGTTAACGAGACCGTTAACGGCACTGAAATGTACATATTCCGTTCCGGCGGCACGGCACAAGCTCTTGCGGAGTCACTTCTTGACAGCATAACAGAGCGTCTTCAGACGAAGCGAAACGGCGTTTTTGTCCGTCCGTCTCTCTATGTTCTTCGCCGAACAAGTATGCCTGCCGTGCTTCTTGAGCTTGCCTATATCACAAACGAAGAGGATGCCGAAAAGCTCGAGGACAGACAATACGCTTTTGCGTATGCTATCTACATCGGACTTCTTAATTTTTTTGGTCTTCCAACACTATAAAAAAACTGGTAATTTCGCCATATATATGATAAAATATATTTTGGATATTTATCATCACTTCGGAGGTTGTATATATGGCTACGGTTTTTGAAAACATAGGCTTTAACATAACGGGAGAAGACGACGTTTACCGTCTTGCAGATTTCGTTCTCAATTCAGGAAAACTTCTTCCCGTGGATAACGGTGCTTACGCTATCTTTTCTGACAAGAGCGGTGCAGAAATTTGGGAAAGAGTTGCGCTTGACCACAGCACTAAAAGCGTTTCTCTCTTAAATCTCGACCCTCACTTCAACGGAAACACGGTATGGCGCCTTGAGCTTGTGCGCGACTTTTCTGCCGAGCGTGATGATATTCTCGACTTCAAAGCGCTTCTTAAAAAACCTGACTCCGAACAGGTCTTTCTGGCAAGAATAATGGGCGCACTTGCCGCACGTGATCTCGCATTTGACAATGAATACGATTTTCAGGTGTCTCTCATCCCACACTCCATCTCATTTTTCGAGAACGAAACAGAGATGAGAAAGGCACTTTCTGATGAAACAAGCGGTCTCGGCGTTATCGTGCCGCTTGGTATGTACACAAGAATGCTTTCCGAAGACGAGACTATGATGCAGACAGACCTTCTCCTCTCACATATCTCGGCTGAAATTCTCTCGGGCGATGTCCGCTTTATGATTGCGGGTGACAGACCTGTCGGAGAGTTTTTACATCTCGTAATCGACACAGCATTCGGCCCGCTTGACGTTGCCGTCAGCCAGAACCAGTACGAGACAAATGAACTTCCGCGCCTCTGTGAGGGCGGATACATTGCCGTAGTAAACGGCATAATCTCGGCAAAGCTTATAAAAAGAGAAAAGGTAACTACAAATGATTGATATTTCAGTTTCAAAACTGAATAAGTTTTACGGTGAGCACCACGTTCTTCGCGATTTGTCTTTCACAATCGAGCGTGGTGAGAGAGTAGGGCTTCTCGGAGACAACGGTTCAGGAAAGACAACGCTTTTCAAAATTCTCTCAGGCGAGCTCGACTACGACTCAGGCGAGGTTTTGATTCCGTCCGACCGAAAGATTGCGGTTGTTTCGCAGATTCCGGACTATCCCTCCGATTACACGGTTTCGGATGTTTTACTCTCCTCTTTTTCACACCTTGAAGATATATCAAAAAAGCTTCGCGAGCTTGAACGCACGATGGAAGTATATTCGGACGCTGAAATCCTTTCGCGATACGACTCTCTCTCCTCGCGATTTGAGCAGATGGGTGGATATACCGTTGAGACGGAAATCAACAAAACCTGCAACGGTCTCGGAATCCCCGACAGTATGCGAAGCCGCCTTTTTGATACGCTTTCGGGCGGTGAAAAAACGAGAATAATGATTGCATGTGCGCTTCTTCGTGACCCTGATATTCTCCTACTCGACGAGCCTACAAACCACCTTGATATTGATGCCGTCGAATGGTTTGAAGGATATCTCCCGACATTCCGCGGAACTGTCTTTATCATCTCCCATGACAGATATTTTATCGACAAATGTATCACCCGCGTTATTGAGCTTTCTGACGGTGAAGCGGAGTTCTATTCAGGAAACTACAGCTTCTACGTAAAAGAGCGCGAAGCGCGCTTTGAAGAACAGCTAAAGCGCTACAAGGCTGAACAGGCAGCTATCGCGAAGCTTGAATTTACCGCCGAGCGTATGCACGGTTGGGGCATGGGAAACAAGAAACTTCAGGTTCGCGCTTTTGCTATTGAAAAGCGTATTGAAAGAATGCGTAAAACCGAAAAGCCAAAGGAATACAAAAACACCATCCACGCAGAGTTTTCCTCGGCAGACTTTTTCGGAGACAACGTTCTTAAGATAAACGACTTAAGCAAGTCTTTTGACGATAAGACGCTCTTTGACTCATTAAGTCTTACAATGAGAAACGGAGACAGAATAGCTTTAATCGGCGACAACGGTTCGGGAAAGACAACTCTTCTCGACATCATTTCGAGAAACTCCGCTCCCGACAGAGGAACAGTCACCTATAACCCGTCGGTAAAGTCGGCACTTCTTCCGCAGATTATCTCCTTTGCAAACGAGGAACGCTCGATTCTTGACACTATGCTTTATGACCTCAACGTTTCTACGCAGACGGCACGCAACCGTCTCGCATCATTTCTCTTCTTCGGTGACGAAGTTTTCGACAGCGTAAAAACGCTCTCGGGTGGTGAGCGCTCACGCCTTAAGCTCTGCGAGATTATGGCAGGCGATATAAACCTTCTTATTCTGGACGAGCCGACAAACCACCACGACATAACCTCGCGCGAGTGGATCGAAGAAGCAGTTGAGGAATACACGGGCGCACTTCTCTTTGTTTCTCATGACCGCTTCTTTATAAATAAATTTGCAAACAGAATCTGGGAACTCCGTGACGGGGTCATATACGATTTTATCGGCACATTTGACGAGTTCAGACGAGAAAAGCAACTTCTCGCTCTCCGCAAGGAAACTGTACCCATAAAAAAAGTGGTAGAGAAAAAGGAGAAGACAAAAGCGCCAAACAAGAAACTCAACGACAAGAAAATACGCGAAGTTGAGCGAGAGATTGCAAAAATAGAAGAACGGCTTTCTGAGATAGAGGCAGAAACCGAAGCATCCGCAAGCGATTTTGAAGCACTTTCAAAGCTTTTTGAAGAAAAGGAAGAGTTAAATTCTCTCCTTGAAGAAAAAATGCTTCTTTGGGAAAGCTTATACGAATAAAGTGTTTAAATTTTCCAACATATATGTTATAATATACTATTATGGATAAAATCTTTATACGAGAGGTAAAATATGTTAGAGAAACTTAAGTTTTTGGAAGAAAGATTTACAGAGCTTGAAAAAAAGCTCTCTGACCCGAATTTATACAATGACCCTGCCCTTGCCGCAAAGGTTTCAAAGGAGCAGAAGGACTTGACTCCCATTATCGAATGCTACCGCAAATACTGCGCTACCGAGGCTGAAATGCGCGATCTCCGCGAGATGCTCGACGGTAAGCTTGACCCCGATTTCCGCGAGATGGCTCAGGAGGAATTCACGCTTGCAAAAGAAAAAATTGCAGATCTTGAACACGAGCTCAAGATCCTCCTTCTCCCGACCGACCCGAACGATGACAAGAACGTTATCGTTGAAATCCGCGGTGGTGCAGGTGGCGAAGAAGCTGCGCTTTTTGCACACTCACTCTACCGTATGTACTCAATGTACGCTGAAAGCCGCAGATGGAGCACCGAAGTTGTTTCAATAAATGAGACAGAGCTTGGCGGCATCAAGGAAATAAGCTTTGTTATAGAAGGTGCAGGCGCATATTCACGTCTTAAGTTTGAAAGCGGTGTTCACCGCGTTCAGCGTGTTCCAGACACCGAGTCTTCAGGACGTATCCATACCTCTACCGTTACGGTTGCAGTTTTGCCTGAAGCTGAAGAAGTTGAAGTTGAGCTCAATATGTCCGATGTTGATGTTGACACGTTTCGCGCATCAGGCGCCGGCGGTCAGCACGTCAATAAAACTGAGTCCGCAATCAGACTTACTCACCGCCCGACAGGCATCGTAGTTGAGTGTCAAGATGAACGAAGCCAGCATAAGAACAAGGACCGCGCTATAAAGATTCTCCGTTCAAAGCTCTACGATATCCAGATGCAGGAGCAGGCAAGCCAGATTGCCGCAGAGCGAAAGAGCCAGGTCGGTACAGGCGACCGAAGCGAGCGAATCAGAACATATAACTACCCCCAGGGAAGAGTTACGGACCACCGTATCTCCCTCACCCTTTACAAGCTTGAGCAGTTCTTAAACGGTGACCTCGACGAGATGATTGATTCCATCATCACCGCAGATCAGGCAGAAAAGCTCAAAGCATCAGAAAATGCATAAGGAAGGTAAGCTCATATGATGACAGAGCTTATACGGGTACGGAAGCTTTCCGAAAGTGCAGAGAATCTCTCGCGCGCAGGAAATCTTCTGAGAAGCGGAAACGTCGTTGCAATCCCTACCGAAACGGTTTACGGACTTGCCGCAAACGCCTTTGACGCCGATGCCATAAAGAAAGTTTTTGAGGCCAAAGGACGTCCGCAGGACAATCCGCTTATCGTTCATATATCAGATATTGAAGACATTTCAAAGCTCACGGTGGAATTTCCCGAAACCGCAGTAAAACTCGCAGAGAAGTTCTGGCCCGGTCCGCTTACGATGATACTTAAAAAGAGCGACAAGGTTCCCTTTGAGGTTACGGCAGGTCTTTCGACCGTTGCAGTGCGATTTCCTTCGCACAGTGTTGCTCTTGCCGTCATCACTGCCGCAGGAGTTCCGCTTGCAGCACCGAGTGCAAACCTCTCAGGAAAACCGAGCCCCACTACCGCGCAGCACGTCATGCGTGATTTGTCGGGCAAGATTCCTATGATTATCGACGGCGGTTCATGCGAAGTAGGCCTTGAGTCCACGGTTATTGACCTTTCAGGAGATGTTCCGACACTTCTCCGTCCGGGCGGCGTTACGCTCACAGAGCTTCGTGAAGTTCTCGGACGCGTAGACGTCAACCCAAAGATATTGGAAGAGGTTGACGACGGTGAGGCCGTCGCCTCTCCCGGAATGAAATACAAGCACTATTCCCCTGCAGCTCCCGTCGTTATTGTTGACGGAAAGAGCGAGAATTTTGAAAGCTACGTTAAAACACAGGCGAGTGAGAAAAAAGTTGCTGTTCTTTGTTTTGACGAGGAAACATCTCTTTTTGACGGATGCAACATAACCGTTGTTTCTTATGGAAGTCTCTCGCACCCCGAAGAGCTTGCCGCAAAGCTTTTCTCCGCTCTTCGCACGCTTGACGACATTTCCCCCGACATAATCTACGCGCGAGAGCCCTCTTGCGGAGATGGCCTTGAGCTTGCGGTTGTAAACAGGCTCAGCCGCGCGGCAGGATTTTCAAGAATATCGCTTTAGGTGGTGTATATATGCTGACAATTGGAATCACCGGTGGAAGCGGTTCCGGTAAAAGCACAGTTGCCGACCTTTTCTGCTCGTTTGGTGCCAACACGATTGATGCAGATATCGTCTATCACGACCTTCTCAATAACTCCGCACCAATGATGTGCGAATTAAAACGGCGTTTTCCCCAAACAATCTCGGCTGACGGCAAACTTTCGCGTCGCGCTCTTGCCGAAATCGTTTTCTCCGACATGGATGCTCTCTGCGACCTCAATGCCATTGCTCACAAATTCGTCATTGAAGAAACAGAGCGACAGATGGCGGAGCTTTATGAAAAAAACGCGCCGTATATATGCGTTGATGCAATCGCTCTCTTTGAGAGCGGACTTTCAAAAATTTGCGATGTTACAGTCGGAGTCATCGCTCCGCGGGACATGCGCCTTTCAAGAATTACCGCGCGCGACAACATTGACATAGCGGCAGCAGAAGCGCGGATAAACGCGCAGAAAGACGATGAATTCTTTCGCGAGCATTGCGATTATATAATCGAAAACGACGGTGACCGTGATTCCGTCACCGAAAAAGCTGAAGAAGTTTTTAACCTTATCACGAAAGGACTTGAATAATAAAATGGCAGATAAAAAAACAGATGCGCTCCGCGAAAAGCTTGCTTTCAAACCGCGCAACGTCTTCTTTTCGGAGTGTGATTTTTCTCTCTCCGATTCATTCGCGGAAGATTACAAAGCTTTTATAACAGCAGGAAAAACAGGACGCCTTTGCGTAAAAGAATCCGTAGCCATTGCCGAGGCGGCAGGGTTTGTTCCCTACGCTCGCGGTATGAAGCTTTCTGCTGGCGACAAGGTGTATAAAATTTGCCACGGCAAGGCAATCGTTTTTGCAGTTATCGGTAAGAAGTCACTCGCTGACGGCATCAACATCACGGCGGCACATATTGACGTTCCGTGTCTTGACCTCAAGCAGATGCCGCTTTACGAGAGCGACGGTCTTGCACTTTTCAAGACTCATTACTACGGCGGTATCAAGAAGTATCAGTGGCCTGCAATTCCGCTTGCTCTTTATGGCGTAGTAGTCAAAAAGAACGGCGAGGTTTGCGACGTCGCTATCGGCGATAATCCTACAGACCCCGTATTCACAATAACTGACCTTCTCCCCCATCTTGCAAAAGACCAGATGGCAAAGAAGGCAGGAGAGTTCTTCACAGGAGAAGATCTCAACGTACTTTGCGGAAGTCGCCCCGTTCCGGGTGCTGACGAAAAGGAAACCGACGCAGTAAAGCTCAACGTTCTCCGTCTTCTCAACGAGAAATACGGAATAATCGAGGAGGACTTCCTCTCGGCAGAACTTACCGTTGTCCCCGCATTTGCTCCGCGCGACATCGGTTTTGACCGTTCGCTCATCGGTGCATACGGTCACGACGACCGTGTCTGCTCATACCCCGCTCTCCGCGCAATCTGCGATATGGAGACCCCCGACAAAACTGCAGTCTGCATGCTTGCAGATAAGGAAGAAATCGGCTCTGAGGGCATCAGCGGTATGCAGTCAAGCTTCTTTGACACCTTCATTGAAGATCTCTGCGACGGTGCAGACATTGCGCTTCGTGAGTGCTTTGAAAATTCCGCTTGTCTCTCGGCAGACGTTGCAGCGGCTGTAGATCCTAACTACCCTGAAGTTCACGAAAAACAGAACGCAGCATATTTAAACCGCGGTATTGCACTCTGCAAGTTCACGGGTTCACGCGGTAAATATGACTCAAACGATGCGACTGCAGAGATGATTGGAAAGCTCCGCAATCTTTTCGATTCGGCAAATGTTTTCTGGCAGATGTGCGAGCTGGGAAAGGTTGACCAGGGTGGCGGCGGCACTGTTGCGATGTATATGTCAAAGAGAAACATTGAAACTATCGATGCTGGCGTTCCCGTTCTCGGCATGCATTCTCCGTTTGAAGTTATCGCAAAGAACGACGTTTATATGGCTTACCTTGCAATGAGCGAATTCTACAAAAAATACTAATCGGTGAATTACTATGTATGATGTAGCTATTATCGGCGAAGGCCCTGCAGGAATGACTGCCGCAATATACGCAACACGCGCAGGACTTTCTACCGTAATTATTGAAAAAGCTTTTTCTGGCGGGCAGATGAGCGTCACGCCCGAAATTGACAACTACCCCGGATATGAGAGCATCTCAGGCTTTGAGCTTGCAATGAATATGGCAAACCACGCAAAAAAACTCGGTGCTGAGGTTAAGCGCGCCGATGTTCTGGAGTTTGTCTTTAAGGATGGCGATAACATCATAAAGACTTCCTCGGGCGATATTGAGGCTAAAACCGTCATCCTTGCGCTCGGCGCATCCCACAGAAAACTTGGTGTGCCCGGCGAGGAAAAATACACAGGACTTGGTGTTTCCTACTGTGCAACATGCGACGGCAACTTTTTCCGTGGTCGCGAGGTCTGCGTTATCGGCGGCGGTAACACCGCGCTTGAAGACGCGCTCTACCTCTCAAAAATCTGCACAAAAGTGTATCTCATCCACAGACGGGATGCTTTCCGCGGCTTTGACTCCCTCGCAAAAAGGATTTTTGAGACAGAAAACATCTCACCTATTCTCGACTCGGTTGTTGAGAGCATAAACGGCGAAGAAAGAGTTTCTTCTGTAACAGTTAAAAATGTAAAGTCAGATACACTTACAGAGATTCCCGTTTCGGGATGCTTCATTGCAGTCGGCATGGAGCCGAACACAGAGCTTTTAAAGGACAAAATAAAGCTCACCAAATCAGGTCATATTGATGCAGGCGAAAGCACTGATACAAATCTCCCCGGAGTTTTTGCCGCAGGCGATATCAGAGAAAAGATATCTTACCAAATAATCACCGCTGCCGCGGACGGTGCTGTTGCCGCATCCCGCGCAGGTGCATATATAGCAGAAAGAGGTTGAAGAAAATGAGAGAAGTTTCAGTAAAAGAAGTAACACGCGAAATTGCACGGCTTTGCGAGGAAGCTTGCACAAAGCTTACTCCCGACGTCGTAAAAGCTTTTGAGGACGGCCTCAAAAACGAAAAATCCCCTGTCGGCCGCGACATATTCAAGGTTATGTGTGAAAATGCGGCTTATGCCGCAGAGTCAGGCATCCCCGCTTGTCAGGACACCGGTATGGCTGTTGTTTTCATCGACATCGGTCAGGACGTTCACTTTGTTGACGGCGATTTCTACGATGCTGTTAACGAAGGTGTGCGCCGCGGCTATGTTGACGGTAAGCTCCGCCTCTCCGTTGTTGGTGACCCGATTCGCCGCGTAAACACAAACGACAACACACCGGCAATTTTACATACTAGAATTGTTCCGGGTGACAAGGTTTCAATCACCGTTGCTCCGAAGGGCTTTGGAAGCGAGAACATGAGCGCAATGAAGATGTTTAAACCATCTGCAACTACAGACGACATTATCGACTTCATCGTTGAGACAGTTTCAAAAGCAGGAAGTAACCCCTGCCCGCCCGTTGTTGTTGGCGTTGGTCTTGGCGGTACCGTTGATATGGCAGCTTGCTGTGCAAAGCGCGCACTTCTCCGTGAAATCGGAAGCACACATGAGGACGAGCTTTATGCAGGGCTTGAAGCTGAGGCCCTCAAGAGAGTAAACAAGCTTGGCATCGGACCGCAGGGTATGGGTGGCTCGATTACGGCACTTGCTGTCTTCTTTGAGAAATATGCAACTCACATTGCAGGACTTCCCTGCGTTGTAAATATCGGATGCCACATCACCCGACACGCATCTACCGTAATTTAACACACTAAACTAACCGGAGCTATATCGGTTTTCCGATATAGCTCCTTACACTTTCACACAAAGGA
Source organism: Eubacteriales bacterium (assembly GCA_045629985.1). Classification (GTDB taxonomy): domain Bacteria; phylum Bacillota; class Clostridia; order Oscillospirales; family JAAYXM01; genus SIG480. Next base: position 1,103 of record JAZQSI010000011.1, on the reverse strand, counting down.
GATGTTTCTGTGTTCCGCGACCTTTGGACACTGTTTTATCTATTCTTCAAAATCGGCGCGTTTACATTTGGCGGCGGATACGCGATGATTCCGATTTTCGAGCGTGAATTCGTCCACGATCGTGGATGGATAACAAGCGAAGATATGCTCAACTACGTTGCTATAAGCCAGTCAACCCCCGGCGTTATCGCCGTTAATATGGCAACTTTCATTGGCTATCGCAGAAGAAAATTCTGGGGTGCACTTTTTTCCACGCTCGGCGTCATTCTCCCCTCCCTCATAATCATAACGCTCCTTGCCGCTTTCGTCTCAAACTTCAACGAATATATCTACGTTCAGAAGGCACTAAAGGGCATAAACATCGCAGTTGCCGTCATTCTCGTCTCTGCGGTATGGAATCTCTCAAAGAAGTCTGTTACCGATATTATAGGCTTTTTCCTCGCGCTTTGCGCATTTGTCGCAGTTACCGTTTTTAAGGTTAACAGCATTTTCCTTATTCTCTTCGCCCTCGTCGTCGGAATAGCTGTCAAAGGAGGTAAGAAGTCGAAATGAATTTGTTTACTCTTTGCCTCAACTTTTTTCTTACCGGTCTTTTCGCAATCGGCGGCGGTCTTGCCGCAATACCAATTATGGAACAGTTCTTCGTTGATACAGGCGTTATAGACAGCGAGCTGTTTTACAACATGGTTGCGATAAGCGAATCTACCCCCGGCCCAATAGGCGTAAATATGGCGACCTATATAGGATTTGAGAAGTTCGGAGTTTTCGGCGGAGTTCTCACCACGCTCTCGCTTGCTCTTCCATCTTTTATCATAATCCTTATTGTTGCCAAAATGTTTTTGGGAATGCAGAATAAACCGCTTGTCAAAAACGCGCTGTACGGCATACGCGCCGCAGTTTGCGGGCTTATTGCCTGTGCTGCCTGGAAAGTGCTTTGCGTAACGGTTATTACTCCCGAAGCGTTTATCTCTGCCCCCTCATTTTTTACGCTTTTTGATTTCCGACAGCTTATAATATTCGCTGTTATCTTTGCACTGTATAACATCTTTAAAAAACATCCGATACTGTATGTTCTCTTCGGTGCAGTTTGCGGAATAGTCTTT
>JAZQSI010000010.1:0-1817 GCA_045629985.1 Eubacteriales bacterium | reverse complement strand
GTTGTGGAAAATTACCGGCTCAAAGGCATTGAGTTCAAGCTGGCCTGCTTCTGCCGCCATTGTGACCGTCATATCGTTACCGATAATATTGAATGCAATCTGGCTCATAAGCTCAGGCATAACGGGGTTAACCTTACCCGGCATAATTGATGAACCGTTCTGACGCGGCGGGAGATGAATTTCACCAAAACCTGCACGCGGACCCGAAGACATAAGGCGAAGGTCGTTTGAAATCTTCGAGATATTTATTGCACAAGTCTTGATAATACCTGAAACGTTTGCAAGCTCATCAAGGTTTTGTGTTCCGTCAACAAGGTCATCACACTGTGTGAGCTTAAGACCTGTAACCTTTGAAACATTACCGACAATCTTCTTTATGTATTCCGGATGAGCGTTGATACCTGTTCCGATCGCTGTAGCACCCATATTAAGAGTTGACATGCACTCGATAGCCTTTTCAAAGCGCTTGACGTCACGGCCTACCGCCTTTGCGAATGCACCAAAACTCTGACCGAGGCTCATCGGAACTGCATCCTGCATCTCAGTTCTGCCCATCTTTACAACGTGCTTAAATCTCTTTGCGCAATCTTCAAGTGCAGCCTCAAGGCGCTTGAGAGTTACGATTGCCTTCTCGAGAAGACGGATTGTAGCAAGCTTACCTGCGCTCGGATAAGCATCGTTTGTTGACTGACCGCAGTTTACATGGTCATTCGGATGAACGATTGAATAGTCGCCCTTTACACCACCGAGAATTTCGATAGCACGGTTTGCGAGAACTTCGTTTGCGTTCATGTTGAATGAAGTACCTGCGCCACCCTGGATTGAATCTACGATAAACTGATCATCAAACTTACCTGCGAGAACTTCCTCACCGGCCTTGACGATAGCGTCTGCAATTTCCTTTGAGAAAACGCCTACTTCTGCATTTGTCATTGCAGCAGCAATCTTGATTTCTGCAATTGCTCTTACCATCTCGATATGAACACATTTGCCTGTAATCTTGAAGTTTTCCTTTGCGCGGAGAGCCTGTACACCATAGTAAGCGTCAGCAGGCACCTGCATTGAACCGATTGAGTCTTTCTCTTCTCTGTATAAAATAGACATTTTTCTATCTCCTTTTTCATTTGTTGACTTGATTATATCATTTGCGCGTGCTATAATCAAATACATATTAAATGATATTTAATATAACTTTTAAGTTATGAGGTGAATTTTACTATGTTTTCAAATAAAGATTATATTCTTGAAGTCTATAAAGAAAAGAGTTTTTCAAAAGCCGCGAAGAATTTATATATTTCGCAGCCCTCACTCAGTGCAACGATAAAGCGTCTTGAAGCAAAGCTTTCTGCACCGATTTTTGAGCGAAGCACAAGCCCTATCTCGCCTACAGAAATCGGTATGCAATACATAAACACGGCTCTTGAGATAAAAAAATGTGAGGAGAACTTTTCAAACTACTTAAACGATAGTTTTAATCTCCTCAAAGGCGAGGTCAAGCTTGGCGGAACGCATCTCTTTTCGTCATATGTTATCCCGCCTATGATCTCCACATTCAACGCCGTAAACCCGCACACTGAATTCACAATCGAAGAGCATCATTCCAAAACACTCATATCTCTTCTCCTTGACGGAGAGCTGGATCTTATAATAGATAACTCTGAAATCTCGAACGAGAATATAACCTCTTACAGATATTCAACCGAGATGGTTCTGCTCGCTGTTCCGAAAAAACTAACCGTAAACGACAGGCTTTCTGAATTCCGTCTCTCCTTTGATGACATAAAGGCAAACAAACACACCGAAGACGATTGTCCGCG
>JAZQSI010000009.1:0-3718 GCA_045629985.1 Eubacteriales bacterium | reverse complement strand
CGGAAGCGGGCCGGTTTCGTCGCCTATCTGCAAAAGGCCCTCCACCTTATATCTGTCAACGCCCATGTCCTCATAATCAAATACGGAATATGTGTTTATCTCTTTCCAGGTGTGGTTTGTTCCCTCTCCCTCGTTACCCTCAGAGACGGTGAGATACATGGTTACAATGTCCTCCGGTTTATCCATCGTGTATAAATCATCCTTATCGCGGAGCTTGTATGTATCTTCGTTCTCCGTGTCAATTACAAACGCTTCCTCCGATTTTTCCGGAGCTTCCGCACCCTCTTGCGGCAAAAGGCTCGCACAACCGGACAAAAGCATGCCCACCGCAAGCAATAAAGAGACAATCCTGAACTTATTTTTCATTTTTTTGTTCCTCCAACACATCTTCGAGAAATACTCTCATTTTTCGGAATACTCCTGATTTGTCCTCACTGACAAGGGGTTGAACCGCCAGTATGTAATACGGCAGACGCTTTGTGAAATAATCAAGCCTTAAAATCGCCGTTATAAGAAACGCCATTGACGCAAGCAGGAATCCGAAACCGTAATATACCTGCGGCAGGAAAAGCGATATCACGGAAAACACCACCGTGCACACCGCAAAGACTCCCGTTGCAAAAAATGCGCCTTTGTAGTCGGTAAAATACAGAAGCATAAGCATCGTCATATTGCCGATGGCATAAAGCCCGTATCCAACGCACAACGTTCTGAAATAACCTCTCATAATTTCGTTGAAGCCAAGCGGCAGAACATCAAGCAAGAATCCGCCTGCGGCTATAAACAAAGCTGTGCATAAAAGTTGTTTTATCGCTGTGTAAAGAGTTTCGGTTTTCAAGGTATCAAGCATTTCTTTCTCCGACTGGAGAATATCCTTTACCGTTCCCTTGTCGTTATATAAGCTGTAATGGTTTCTGTACTTTCCATAGAAATTGACCTCGACCGATACAACAAAGTTAACAGTTGTTATAAGCGTTGTCATAAACGCAAGCAGCGCCGGAACATCGTGCTCTGGTGCACCGTAGAAAAGACCGTGTACCCGAACCCCTACCTTTGAAAACCACATTATCACGAGATGCGAAAACATCCCGACATTTACAAAGAGTCCCGAAAGCGCAAGATACAGATATTCATCTATCCATTCAAGAAAAACGAATGCGCCGACATCGGATTTCGGGAAATATCTGTGCAGAAGCGTGAGATTCCATATAACCATAACTCCGTATCCCACCGTTACGGAAAGAAGGAGCATCTCAATTATGTGCGATTTAAAAATGAGGGTAAGAACAAATCCGAGAACAAATATTACAATAATCGAAACAAAGTATGAAAGAAAAATTCCGCGGTAGTCCTTGATTGCGGTGAGATATCCCATCGCATTCCAAACGATTATCATTTCGTTAAAGAAAATGAACATAAGAATCGCGCACATAAGGTTTGCGCCCGAAAACGCGAGAAAAATCCCCCACAGCACACTTCCGAAGGTCATCATCAGTGCACTGCTTCCCCAGAAAGACGGGAGCACGGCGCTTTTTTTCTCTTCATAAAGCATATCTGCAGTGAATCTGGTTATCGCCATTGTGAAGAATGAGGTAACAATGATTGAAGCGAGCAAAGTATAGGTTATCATACATATGAGAAGTTCTCTCGTCTGCGTTTCAACACCTGCACGTGAACATAGAAACATTATGCCGAGCAGGAGAAGAACACCCAGAAGCATCGGACCTGAACAGATAACCGTTGCGTAGCCGTATGCCTTGAGCGAGTTGAGTATTCCCTTTTTCTGAAAGAGCTTTTTAAGCTCAAAACCTATGCCTGCCAACTATCTTCTACCTCCTTATAAAGATTTCTGTATTTTGTGAGCATTATCGCATATCTGTAATACTCATAAGTTCTCTTTTTTGCAATTTCTCCCATTTTGAGCCTTAATTCGCGTGATTCACACATAATTTCCATCTTATCAGCGAGTTGTTCTCTCTGCATGGGCGGCACGCAATACCCCGCTACGCCGAACGTGTCCCCGGGGCTTCCCTCAAGAAGCTCACGGCAACATCCAACTTCAGTTGTTACGCACGGACGCCCTGCAGCAAACGATTCAAGAACCGAAAGCGGCTGACCTTCGGAAATGCTCGTCAGTATCGTAAAGTCAAGCTTTTCAAAATACTCAACAACATTTACGCGCCCCGGCATTATTACCTTATCGTCTATACCGAGCTGTGTAATCAGGTCGCGGCATTCTTCCGCATACTTTTCGTCATCGACACCGCCCATTATGTGAAGCCTTACGTTGTCCATTCGTGTGGAGAGTTCAAAGAACGAATATATCATCGTTTTGATGTCCTTGATTGGCGCAAATCGGACAACCGCGCCGATATCAACATATCCGTCATCTTCTTTTAGCGGTATGTCACAGAACCTTTCATAGCTGATTCCGTTTTCTATAACATAGCATTTTTCCCTTGGACATCCCATCTCAATCTGCGTCTCTCTTGCGCGGGTAAAGAGAGATGTTACGCGGAAAGCGCGGTCATAGATAAGGTCTGAAAGCATATAAAAGAACTTTATCCACTGCGGTTTAAATGCCTTTTCAACCCATTTAGCTCTGATTATTTCCTCTTCTCTTTCACGCGTGTATATGCCGTGTTCAGTGAGCAGAACGGGCTTATTCTTTATGTACCCGCCAAGGCACGCGAGAAGGCCTCCGTAGCCGGTTGCAATAGCGTGGTAGCAATCAGCCTCGGGAATCTCGGTTCCCATAAGATACAAAACAGGAAGAAGCCTTGAGCGCACTGAATGAAACGCATCCGAAAATGCGGTGTATGGGAATTCTTCCTGACATATCTCAATAAGCGTTTTCAAAAAGTGCTCGCTTTTAAGATAGCTCATGGGATTTATCTTTTTTGTATGATACATATCAAAGAGCAGTTCCCAGTCAGGCTTATCCGAGAAAACGAGACGTCGCAGCGCCTCACTCTCCTTTTCGGAAAATGTATGGTTGAACACCTTGTTCGGCTTGACGCGGAGAGCATCGTCAAGAAACACCTGCTGAACTCCCACAACATTCGGCGGAAGTTTATAGACAAACTTATCCTTATCCTCGGCTTTTGCGCCGATAACCCAAAGGACGAATTCGTGTTCAGGCATTTCGGTTATATACTGGTGCGCCCATGTGGACACACCACCGTTTATGTAAGGGTAGCACCCCTCAAGCACCATGCAAATTCTCATTGTTCTCACCAAGTTTTATTTCAATTTGATAGTTACCGTTTCTTTTTTCGCTTCAAGGAGGTAAAGATTCCCTGTAAGGTGAATAAGCTTTCCACCATCAACATCCTTATACTCTCCGACATTGAAACGAACGAAGAAATATGCCTCGTCATGGAAATTGCCAAGTTTCAGTATGAGCTTATCTTCTTCTCTCTCAGTTTTCACATTGATCGCCGAGTATCTCTGCACAGCAGCAGAGGTTTCAGAACCCGTAAAATTTCTGATCATTGGTGCAGATGTGTAGAGGTAGTCAAGATACTCTTCAAAGCTTTCAGCAAGGTATTCCCACCCCATTTCAGCTCCTCGTTCAGGGTCGAGCGCATCGTCAGGGTGCGTGAAGTGGCTGTTTATGAAATGCATATTAAGCTCGGATACAAGTGCGCGCTCCATATAGGGAGTAAGATCACATCCGGAGATGATTCGCGGCTGATGCACATGTCCGTCCGAAAAC
>JAZQSI010000008.1:0-2831 GCA_045629985.1 Eubacteriales bacterium | reverse complement strand
CGTAAAGGGAGTTATAAACAGTTTCCCTGTGGAATTAACAGGGATAAGGCTTTGGATAAATTTATGCCGCTTTTTTTCTGTGGAAAGGCAAAAAAGAATGCACAAGCGACTGTTGAGGAAATTTTCGCTTTATTTCAACGGTAAGAGGCGGTTTTCCACAGTATCCGCAGCCTATAATAATAATACTTAAAATATATAATATATTCTTTTTCTTTAAGAAATATTCCTTTAGCTTTAAATTTTTTTCATTCTCAAAAAAGAAAGGAAATCCGTTATGAAATTTGTTTGCGAAAAAGCTTCCCTTATGGCAGCTATTACACGTACATCCTGGGCAGTTGCTTCAAAGAGCGCTGTTCCCGTTATGGAAGGTCTTCTCATTGATGCATCAGACGTTTTGACTCTCACGGGCTACGACCTCTCTACGGGTATCAAAGTTACAGTTCCGTCTCAGATTGAAGAGAGAGGAAAAATAGTTGTAAACGCTAAAATCTTTTCCGACATCATCCGTCTCCTTCCTGATGAGCCGGTTACTTTCTCGACAGACGACAATATGTTTGCTACCGTTGTCTGCAAGAATGTTCGTCACGATGTAGTATGTATGTCTGCAAAGGATTTCCCTTCTCTTCCCGATATTGAGAAGAAATTCTTCCTTTCCCTTTCGCAGGCTGATCTTAAGCAGATGATTTCACAGACAATCTTTGCAATAAGCGGCGATGAGTCAAAACCCGTTCATACAGGTTCTCTCTTCGACGTTGACGGAGATAAGGTTACCGTCTGCTCGGTTGACGGTTTCCGTCTTTCTTACAGAAGTGCCGAGATTGAGAATGAAAGCGAAGAAGTAAAGTTCTCTTTTGTAGTTCCGGGTGCAACATTAAAAGAAGTTGAAAAGCTCTGTGAAGAGTCCGACAACAAAGCATCAATCTGCGTCGGTCAGAAGCACATTATATTCAATCTTTCTGATTCTATGATTATTTCGAGAATTTTAGAGGGTGACTTCTTAAATTACAAGAACGCTGTTCCGAAGACATCGGCTTTCAAGGTCCGCGTAAACCGACGCGACCTTATTACAGCTATCGAGCGCGTTTCAATTCTCATAAGCGAGAGAATAAAGAACCCCGTTCACTTAAACTTTACTGAAAAAACCCTCCATATCTCCTGCCGCACGCCAATCGGCTCTTCAAAGGACGAATGTGCGCTTCTCAATGTAGGTGATACGCTTGAAATCGGATTTAACCACAAGTATCTCCTCGATGCGCTCCGCGCGTGTCCGAACGATGAGGTTGATCTTGAGCTCAACACTCACGTTGCTCCGATTATAATCACTCCGCCCGAGGGGGATGAATATCTCCACCTCATTCTTCCCGTAAGACTTAAGGCAGAGTAAAATGAAAATAGAAAAACTGTTTCTTGAAAATTTCAGAAACTATAAAACTGCCGAAGTTTCGTTTTCTGACGGTCAGAATCTGATTTTCGGAGAGAACGCGCAGGGAAAGACGAATCTCCTTGAGGCAATTTTCTATCTTTCGTGTCTTAAAAACTTCCATTCATCGCGTGATTTTGATGCAGTGCGCCTCGGCGAGAGTGAAGCAAGGCTTTGCGGCGAGTTTGAAGCATACGGCAGAAATATAGATATAGACCTTCGTATCCGAAACGGCTCGAGGCGGCTTTTAGTTAACGGGATAGAAGAAAAAAGGCCGTCAAACCACATCGGTCTTATAAAAACCGTTGTGTTTTCGCCTGATGACTTAAAGCTCATCAAAGACGGTCCTGCGCTTCGAAGAAGATTTTTGAATATCGCAATCTCACAGATGCGTCCCGCTTACATAAAGGCGCTTGCAGAGCATAACAAGATAATCGAGAATAAAAAGCAGATTCTCAAGATGGAAGATGGAAGAGAAAAATATCTCGACTTTCTCGATATCCTCGATGAAAAGTTAGCAGAAGTCTATGCTTATATCATTCGTGAGCGAGGAGAATTTCTCCGCAAAAGTGCCGAAATTATATCACGTGTAGGAGAAGAGATTTCTTCAGGGCGCGAAAAGTTTACACTCATCTATTCTCACGCAAGCTCGGTTGAGGATATTTGCGATGCGACAAACGCAGAAAGACTGCGTGAACATCTCCGAAGCCGAAGAAGCGCAGAGCTCTCGTCGTTCTCGTGCCTTATCGGAGCTCATCGCGACGATTTTGTGACTGAAATAAACGGCAAGAGTGCACGCGAGTTTGCATCGCAAGGTCAGATAAGGTCTCTTGTTCTCGCGCTCAAGGTTGCTGAACACGAAATTCTCGAAAAAGACTCGGGAGAGAAACCGATTCTTCTTCTCGACGATGTTTTGAGCGAGCTTGATGTAAGCCGCCGCGCATTTCTTATTAACGATGTAAGCCGCGGTCAGACGATTATCACGGGTTGTGACGAAAGCATGTTCCGCGAACTTTTGCACGGCAAGATTTTTACCGTTTCAAAGGGCGAGATAATAGCTGAAGACAGCAAATAAGAGAGGAGAGATTTTGTGTTTCTTCATATAGGCAGAGGTAAGCTTATAAAGAAAAGCTCAATAATCGGGGTTTTTGACCTTGAAATTACTTCGCAGTCAAAGAGAACAAAAAGCTTTCTCTCAAAAAAAGAAAAAGCAAACCATGTCATAAACGTATGTGACGATATTCCCCGTTCCTTTATAGTTACCCGCGAAGATAACAAGGAGCGAGTATATATTTCGCAGATTTCGCCGCAGACACTTCAAAAGCGATGCGAAAATCTCATTGAAGAAGAATAATAATCCGAAGGAGTATTTTAAATTATGGCAGAAAATTTTGAAAACATCGAAAACATT
>JAZQSI010000007.1:0-3661 GCA_045629985.1 Eubacteriales bacterium | reverse complement strand
TCAACTCCGCACTGCACGAAGTTTGCAGGGTCAAACACCGCCGCAAGCTCCGGAATTGCCGTATGAAGCTTAATACAACGTTCTACGGTATCTCCAAAAATACCCTTTTCGTTTTCGTGACAAAGACAGACGTTATAGCTCTTGGACGCATCGACAAGCTCTCCCATGCGCGAGAGAACTTCATTCTCATATACTTCCGCCTCTTCTCCATCTGGCATAAAGAATGAGAAAAGACGGATGTTTTTTGCACCGAGTATCTCGGTAATCTCAAGAAGTCTTTTGAACTTCTCAAGGTGCGGAGCAAACTCGTCCTTTATGTCAATTTTTCCTATCGGAGAGCCGATCGACCAGGTGATGAGGCCCTCGTCATCAAGTTTTTTTCTTACTTCACAAGCTTTTTCTTTTGTGATGTCAGCGATATTCTCGCCATCAACACCGCGAATCTCAAGACCGTCAAGGCCATTTCTCTTCATCGCCGCAATCTGACCGTCAATCTCAGAGCTTGCCTCGTCAGCAAACGCAAAAATCTTAATATCTTCCATCATTATACACCTGAATATGCCGAGAAGCCACCGTCAATCGGAACTGTGATTCCCGTTACAAAGCCTGCTTTTTCTTCGTCGATAAGCCACTCTACTGCGCCGATGAGCTCACTTGCTTCTCCGAATCTTCCCATCGGGGTTGAGCGGAGAATTTTTTCTGTTCGAGCTGTGGGGGTACCGTCCTCATTGAAGAGAAGAGCCTTATTCTGATTTGTGACGAAGAATCCCGGTGCAATCGCGTTTACGCGGATGTTTTCCTTTGCAAAGTGAACTGCAAGCCACTGAGTAAAGTTTGATACCGCAGATTTAGCCGCTGAATATGCAGGGATTTTTGTGAGCGGACGGTATGCATTCATTGACGAGATATTGAGAACAGAGCAACCGCTTCTGCCAAGCATATCCTTCATAAACACCTGACTCGGAAGGAGAACTCCCTTTAAGTTAAGGTCGAACACAAAATCGAATCCGCCCTCGTCAATATTAAAGAATGTGAGAAAGTCTTCAGCAGACTCGTCACCTTTTTGGTACTCCTCGTTCTTTGTTGTGCACTTCGGGTTATTGCCGCCCGCGCCGTTTATGAGAATATCGCACTTGCCAAAATCAACCAAAATTGCATTATGCACTTCTTCGATATTTTCGCGGGAGAGAACGTTGCACTTATAAGCCTTGGCAACTCCACCACGTGCGTTAATTTTATCAGCAACTGCGCGTGCTGCATCTTCGTTAAGGTCGAGAAGCGCAACTTTATTTCCCTTCGCAGCAAGAACCTCTGCAAAGTATGAACAGAGAACGCCGCCTGCTCCTGTTATAACTATATTTTTCATCACAAACCACCTTAAGCTTTCATTTTTTCTATTGCTTCGAAAAGACCGGAAATGTATGTAGCACCGAGCGCGCGGTCATAAAGGCCGTAGCCGTATCTACCCTTCTCACCCCAGATCATTCTGCCGTGGTCAGGACGTACATAACCGTCAAAGCCGTTGTCAACAAGAGCCTTAGCAACTCCGAACATATCAATCGAGCCGCAGTCCGTCGGATGTCCGACTTCTTCAAACTTACGTGTACCGGTATGCTTTATGTTTCTGAGATGTAGGAAATGGATTCTTTCCGCAAAAGAAGCCGCCATATCTATAAGGTCATTCTCGGGATTTGCTCCGAGAGATCCCGTGCAAAGAGTGAGACCGTTATTCTTCACCGGCATAATATCAAAGAAGCGCTGGATATTTTCCTTTGTAGTTATGATTCTCGGAAGTCCGAAGATTCCCCATGGTGGATCATCCGGATGGATTGCCATATCGACGTCGCACTCAACCGCAACGGGAATGACCGCTTTGAGGAATGTTTCAACATTCTTCCAAAGCCCCTCTTCACCGAGCTCGTCATATTCTTTCAGCAAAGCGCGAAGCTCGTTTGACTCGTAACTTGCATCCCAACCCGGAAGAGAAAGATCTCCTTTGAGCGGATTCATTGAGAGGACGGTTTCCTCATCATATGCAAGAGCATTTGAACCATCTTTGTGCTGATGCTCAAGTTCGCTTCGAAGCCAGTCAAAAACCGGCATGAAGTTATAGCAAATGCACTTTACGCCGTGCTTCGCAAGACGACGGATGTTCTCACAATAATTCTCAATAAGCTCGGAAGCATTCGGTCTGCCGAGTTTGATATCTTCAGGAACGGGAACACTCTCTACAACCTCAAATTCAAGACCGTGAGCCGCTGCCTGCTCTTTTATTTTTAAAATACTCTCTTCGCTCCAGACACCGCCTGGTTTAACATCATAAACCGCGGAAACGACACCCGTCATCGTCGGTATCTGTGATATTTTTTCCAAGGTTACGGGATCATCTTCTCCGTACCAGCGAAAAGTCATTTTCATCTGTATCTCTCCTTATTTTCCGATTGTTAAGTATATTGTATCACAATTAAAATGCAATGTACATGTAAATATGTCCGAAGATACATTGCAAATATTTTGAATTTTTCTTTTTGTGCAAAAAAAGTCTTCTCCCCATGCCTTGTGAACATCACGCAAAGCATTGGGGAGAAGAATAAGGAGAAGAAATGAGCTATTTTATTTTGCTTCGATATAGTCGAGAACTCGCTTGAGAAGCACTGCGACTTCTGCGCGGGTTGTCTTGTCGCTACCTGCGAGTTTGTCACCCTTGCCGTTGACAAGTCCTGCCTCGATAAGCGCCTTGACCGCATCGCGAGCATAGTCCGCTACATCTGCAAAGTCAGCGTATGCGGTAACATCTATACCTTCTACGACTTTAAGCTCGATACCGAGTTTAGTAAGTGCGCGGTAGAGAATTACCATCATATCCTGACGGGTGATTGTGTTCTTCGGTGCATACTTGTTATCACCGATTCCACCGACAAGACCTGTGTTTCTTGCTACTGCGAGTTCCTTTGCAAAGTAGTCAGTTTCTGCTACGTCTGCAAAGTTCTCTGTCTCTTCGCTTTCAAGCTTGAATGCGCGGACAAGGAGAATTGCGTAGTCTGCACGGGTGATGTTGTTTGCGGGTGCGAATGTGTTTTCGCTTGTTCCCTTGATGATTCCTGCTTCTGCAAGAGCGTTGATTGATTCCTCTGCCCATGCGTGGTTTCCAAGGTCGCGGAAGCCGTTTGCAGACGGGGCGTCGGGTTCAACAACGGGTTCATCTGGGTCTACTGTCGGAGGAATATCTGCACCTCCGCCACCGCCGCCACCTGAGGTGGAGCCGCTTGAGGATGAGTCTCCTGAAGATGCACCGCTGTCAACCGGATCTTTCGGTTTGCTTCCACCACTGCTACCGCCTGTGGTTGAACCGAATACTTCGATGTTGAAGTGGATTGTTGTTTCACGTCCGAACTCATCACGTGCTGTGAGCGAGACGTGGTTACGTCCGATCTGCGTCATTGTCGGTTTCCAACTGAATGTATTTGTTTCCGAATCAAACGCAGCCCCTCGCGGCAGGTCGCGTCCCGTTATTGTGACAGATGCACCGTTATGTCCTTCGGCTGAAACCGTCTGCGTATACATACTTCCCGCTGATACCGCGCCGTCCGATACAGGATCGAAAACAGGTGCGTTGTCGTCTGCATACGAGAGTGGAATTGTAACATTCTGTCGCTTTGCG
>JAZQSI010000006.1:0-2184 GCA_045629985.1 Eubacteriales bacterium | reverse complement strand
GAAGGTAATCGGGAACTTGTTTCCGTCCTTGTCCTTTGTGTCGCAGATGAGAGTTGCGTTGTCCCATGTTTCGCACTTTGCCATACCACCCTTGCCGTCAGGACGCTCTGTGATGTACTTTGAAAGCTTTGCATATACGTTTTCGGGAACCCATCCGAGTCTGAAAGGAACGTGCTGAGCGTGAATTCCGAGATCACCCATGCAGCCGTATTCGCCGTTGAGCTCCTTGATACGCTTCCAGTTAATCGGCTTCTGGGGATTTAAGTCACTTGAATGGCAGAAGCCGGAGCGAACCTCAAGGATTCTTCCGAGCTTGCCCTCTTTAACATAGTTGATAAGCATCTGACAAGCGGGATAGAACGGGAACTCACTTGCACAACGGACGATGCTTTCGGGATGACGTGCAATCGCCGCCATAATTTTCTCGTTCTGCTCCATGTCCATACCGAACGGCTTTTCACCCATGAAGTGCTTGCCTGACTCGATAATATCGACGTAAATCTGACCGTGGAGAACGTGCGGAACTGCACAGTAAACAGCGTCGATTTCATCGTTTGCGAGAAGTTCGTGATAGTCGCTGTAAACGTACTTGATTGTGGGGATTCTGTCACGGAACCAGCTCTGTGCTGCTTCGTTTGTATCGCAGATAGCGATGATTTCGGGTTTCACCTCAACGTCCTCGAGATGGAACCATCTGCCGACAGCGCCTGCGAATTCCTTGCCCATAAGGCCACAACCGATAATGCCGAATTTTACTGTTTTCATACCTTTCACCTCATTAAATATTATAAACCTTTATATTAAACCTTTGTTCCAAAACCCTGCGAAAACGCGAGCTCGCGGTAACCGGATGTTCCGGTGCCGTTGCATTCTGCGTCCCAGAGATCTTTGATGTGGTTGTAAACGCCCTCGTCAATTTCGGGAGTTCCCGTTTTGCAGGTCGGAAGAAGCATATCTCCTGCCACCTTCGGATCAGTACAAGCGGTATCGTTTCTCCACTTTTCGCGTTCTGCCTTATCGCGGAGATTCGGGATTTCCTTCGGGATGCTTCCTTCGAGAATTGAACGGTATGCAAACATGCCCGGAAGAGACATATTTACAGCTTCATAAACATCGATGGTATCTGCTTCGGGATTGCCCTTTACCTTCTCAACAAAGTGGTACATTGAGTAATAATCCGAGCCGCCGTGGCCGTATCCTTCAATCTTGTCCTCCTGACCGTGCTTTGGTTCGTAAACCTCTATATTCTCCTCAGCGTACTGACCGGAGAATTCATCAGCGTTGACGTAGATTTTGTGAACGTGACCGTCCTTCGGGTCTTCACGTCCGCATTCCATGCGTCCCTTTGAACCGTATGCGCAGTACCATATTGAATCGCGGTACAGGTCGCCGTGGATGCTCTTGATAATTCCGCCGTTTTCAAGTGTTACCATTTCGATACCGAGCGCCGCGCCTTTTGAGCCGGATCTGAGCCTGCGTTCGTTCATCGTGCTTTCGATGCCGATGACCGATACGGGACGAAGTCCCGTCATGTGGATGATCGGTCCGAGAGAATGTGTGCAGTAGAACGTGGAGTACATATTATTTCTCCAGTGGTCTGCATCCCCGTATGTGATGCTCGGCCAGATGCTCTCGCAGTTGTGGATGTATTCGCATTCGCCGTATTCAAACTCACCGATTTTGCCCTGACGGTAGAGCTTTCTCATCTCGAAAGGCGCGGGCATATAGCAGTAGTTCTCGCCGTATGCGTAAATCATGCCCGTCTCTTCAACTGCTTCAATAAGCTCAACCGCTTCTTTCATTGTCTGAACAGGGAGAACCTCGGAGAAAACGTGACGTCCGAGCTTCATCGCTTTTATAGCGAACGGTGCGTGTTCGTTTGCGTAGTTTGCAAGAACGACCGCATCCATATCGTGCTTTATGAAATCTTCAAAATTGTCGTAGAAGGTAATATTTAAGCCCTCTGCCGCTTTGCGCTGTGCGTTGAGCGCGTCTTCCGACTTGTCGCAAATTGCAACAACCTCGGCGTTGTCTGCACGTTTGCAGTAGTTGATCATGCTTGTTCCGCGGTATGCACCAAGCACACCAATTCTGATTTTTTTCACGGTTAATTCCTCCTGACAGTTCGGGGTGAAAAACGCCCGTCAAAGCTTTTGACTGATGTTTTTTCGGACGATACCTGTT
>JAZQSI010000005.1:0-26261 GCA_045629985.1 Eubacteriales bacterium | reverse complement strand
AATATGAGCGCAGTTACGCCGAGGAGCGAGGCAATCAGCGTGAGGTATTCTCCCTTATTGAAAATAAGATAAGAGAGAATAATGAGCGTTACCGATGAGCTCCACAGAATTATATCAGATTTTGTAAAATAGACTTTCAGTTTATTCGCCACGTGTATTGTGACCTCCAATATGTATAAGTATCAGCTCTTTCCACTTTTCAATAAGACGCGAGGCAGACCACGCGGCATTCGCAGGGGAAACATTTTTGATTTAGACTTTTTTACTCAAAAAGGAAATCAAGTGCTTCTTTTATGTGCATATCCCACCATCTCCACGAATGGTCACCCTCGGATTCTTCGTAGAAATGTTCAACGCCCAGTTCTTCAAGAAGTGCATGGAAATCGGTATTGTTTTTCAGAATCATCGGACTGTCCTCTGTTCCGCACCAGATATACATTTTCGGGAACTTTACGCCCGCCTCGTGATTCTTTTTCGCAAGCGCATATATATCGTGTTTGCTGCCCTCAAGCTCAAGTGCACTTTCCATATTAAAATCGAAAATTGACTTCCATTCCGACATATTGAGCGGACGGTTTTTACGGGTTATGTCAAGTGCTCCTGAAAGGGATGCACAACCGGCGTACTTTTCCGGGAAGGTAAGAGCCACTTTCAGTGCTCCGTAGCCTCCCATTGAAAGCCCTGCCACAAAATTGTCCTCTCTTTTACCTGACATTCCTTTGAAATACCCTCTGCAAACAGTTGGCAACTCCTCCGAAACAAAAGTAAAATAATTGGCGCCGTATGCGGTATCGGTGTACCAGCTTCTATCAACATTCGGCATAACAACGGCAATCCCGTATTTATCCGCATACCTTTCAATGGACGACTTGCGCATCCAGGCGGTATGATTTTGCGCAAGTCCGTGGAAAAGGTAAAGAGTTTTGTAGGACTCTCTGTCACCAAGTCCTATCCCTTCCAAATTTTGATTTGCTTCGGGAAGAATTACATTCACCGTAATATTCTTTGTAAGCGCTTTTGAATAATAGTTGAATTCCAAAAAAGCCATTATTATCTTCCTTTCATACAGTTTTAACATATATTTTTAAACTATGACCTTCATATAAAGACTGTATAATCCGGATGCCACTCATTTGCTATATTAAAAGGCTTCAGGACATAATCCATTAGAAATAAAGTCGTTATTTTTCACAATTCCCTCTCCGTACCCTGCACTTCTCATATACTTTTCAAAAGGTTCGATGTCTGCAGAAATGCTACCAACATCTTTACCGATATTTTTTATTATTTTTCCATCAGGGGCAACAATCATTGAACAACCGCCATTCTCATCACTATCCATTGAATATGAGGATCTCGCGACATACGCATTACATCTGAATGCAGTAAGTTTTGCCTGAGCGCAAATTATATCCGTGCGTTCACCTCGCTGATAACCAGGAATCAGTATAATATCCGCATTTTCTTTGGCTATATACTCTATCTGCTCGTTGAAATACACATCATAACAAGTCATAAAAGCAAATCTGATACCATCCACTTCACACAAGCATTTACACTTACCTGAGTCATTTCCTTGTGATACACCAAGTTTAACCTCTGAAGGGGGCAAATGTTGTTTATCATAGATAAACGAAACATTCCCTTTTTTATCAAACAAATATGTACTGTTTTTAATTTTTCCGTCACGATACTCCAATACATTTATAGCAACATACGCAGATTTTCTTTCTGCAATTTCAGCCGCTTTTTTTAGCATAATTTCCGCGCGCGGTAAAGCCTTAATTTCTCTTTCTGCATCTGAAAGTCCGCCTGCATTGGAATATTCAGGAGCTACGATAAGTCCACCTTCGGGAACTTTTTCCAATTCGCTTAGTATAAATTCAGATATTTTTTCATCAGGGTTTTCTCCCGAAAAATATTTTGGTTGTATTACAGATACATTTAACATTTTATCTACCTCCCTCTTTTGTTCTCGACAAAATTCGACAATCTTACTATAAAGACTGTATAAACTTGATGACAAGTCTTTTTAACGATTGCAAGGCATACGGTTTAGATGCAACTTAGGCTCCCTTGTGTAAAGGGAGCTGTCTGCGAAGCAGACTGGGTGATTCTTTTTCGATTAACTAAATCCCTCTTTTAATATCCCTCCACCACCTTCGGTGGTCCCCCTCCCTTTAGGCAAGGGAGGCTTTTTCCTTTCGACAAATTCCGACAATCTTACTACCCTAACGTCAAGTCAGAAACAAAAATACAATATATATTATACCACAAAATTTTACGGCAGACAATTCAAAAGACTGTCTGCCGTATTTTTGCTATTTCTTCTTTTTTTCTACCTTTTTCTTGTTGCCCTTTTCGTCGACGATATAGACATTGCTGAGCGCATTTTCCATACCCTGACGGAACTTTGCGATATACCCCTTGCGAAGACAAGCCTGCTCTGCAAGCTCTGTCTCCGAAAGCCCCTCTTCACGTGACTTTTTCGCAAGCTCGTTTATTCTGGAAATCAACTTTTCCATAGTTACTCCGACCTCTTATCTTTTAAGAAGAACGTCTTTCTCGTATGCCATTATCGGGGAGATATAGTCCTTCTCTACCCCTTCGCGTGCAAGGTATTCATTCCAGATATCTCCAAACGGAGCTGTCTTTACATCTTCCTGAAGAACCATAAGTTCTGTCATTCTTCCCTCATCCTGAAGCTTCTTCATAGCGTCACACGGCTGGAGAAGAGCCGCGAGAAGAGCCTTCTGAACACTTCTCATACCCGTTACCCAAGCGGAGATACGGTTGATGGATGCATCAAAGTAGTCAGTTGCGATGAATACGCGGTCAAGAGCATCGTGGAACACGATTTCCTTTGCGATTTCTTTTGTTTCATCGTCAAAAATTACGACGTGATCACTGTCCCAACGGACGCCACGTGTAACGTGGAGAGCGATTTTCTCGTGGAACGGGAGCATTGCGGAGAGCTTATCGGATACAACTTCCGTCGGATGATAATGACCGTTATCCATAAGCGGTGTAATGCCCTTTGCATTTACATAGTTGAGGCAGAACTCAGCCGAGCCGACAGTATATGACTCAACACCGATACCAAAAACCTTTGACTCAAGACATACATAAACTTTTGACTTATCGTAATCAATCGAGAGAATCTCGTCAAGAGACTTCTTGAAGCGTTCTCTCGGGCCGAGACGGTCTGCGGGAATATCCTTATAACCATCCGGAATCCAGATGTTCATAACACACGGAACACCTGTTTCTGTTGCAAAATGCTCGGAAATCTCTATGCAACGCTTGCCGTGTTCTACCCAGAACTTTCTTACGGTCTCATCTGGTGATGAGAGAGTAAGACCGTCTTTTACCATCTTATGCGAGAAGAAAGTCGGGTTAAAGTCGATGCCCATACCTCTTTCCTTTGCAAACTTAAGCCAAGCTGCAAAATGCGAAGGTTTGAGAGCATCACGGTCTGCATGATTGCCGTCAAAAATCGCATAGCAAGCGTGGAGATTGAGTTTCTTCTTACCCGGAACAAATGCGAGAACTTTATCTATATCCTGCATAAGTTCCTCGGGGTTTCTTGCGCGCCCCGGGTAGTTACCCGTAGTCTGTATGCCTCCGGAAAGAGCTTCAGCACTGTCAAATCCGAGAACATCATCACCCTGCCAGCAATGAAGAGCAATCGGCACTTCTTTCAATTTGCTTATAGCTGCCTCAACGTCAACGCCAAGGTCTGCATAGATTTTTTTTGCTTCGTCAAAACGATTCATTTCTTCTCCTCCAAATACTATTTACTTAAGAAGAATTATACCACGCTTTCCCACGAAAATAAAGAGTTTTTACAAAAAAAGAAAAACATTGATTTTTGGCGGTTTATTTGTTATTATATTTTCATAAGAAAATTTAGTTTGGAGTTTTATATTATGGCACTTTACAAATTTACTTCAGAATCTGTTACAGAAGGGCATCCCGACAAAGTCTGCGACCAGATCTCGGACTCTATCCTCGATGCCATTCTTGAAAACGACAAAAACGCCCGCGTAGCTTGCGAAACTATCGTTACCACAGGTATGGCGCTCGTTATGGGCGAGATTTCTACCGACTGCTACGTTGATATCCCCGCTACCGTCAGAAAGACGATTGACGAAATCGGCTACAACAGCCCGCTTATGGGATTTGACTCAAAGACCTGCGCTGTTCTCTCCTCTATCGACGAGCAGTCTCCTGACATCGCTCTCGGCGTTGACAACTCTTATGAGTTCAAAGATTCAAACGCTGACATTGCAAACAAAATTGGTGCAGGCGACCAGGGCATGATGTTTGGCTATGCTACAAACGAAACAGCAGAATTTATGCCGGCTCCCATTACCTACGCTCACAAGCTCTCAAAGAGACTTGCTGACGTAAGAAAATCGGGCGAGCTTGACTTCCTCTGCCCCGACGGCAAAAGCCAGGTTACATTTGAATACGATGGTAACAAAATCAAGCGTTGCGATACGGTTGTTATTTCAACCCAGCACCTGGACACAATTTCTCTCCCCGCTCTCCGCGACGCGGTTCGCGACCACATCATCCTTCCCGTTATGCCTGAAGAGTACATCGACAAGGACACAAAGTTTCTCATCAACCCGACAGGCCGTTTCGTTGTAGGCGGTCCCCAAGGCGACTCGGGACTCACAGGAAGAAAGATTATCGTTGACACCTACGGCGGTTTTGCACGTCACGGCGGCGGTGCCTTCTCCGGAAAGGACCCGACAAAGGTTGACAGATCAGCCGCTTATATGGCAAGATACATAGCAAAGAATATCGTTGCAGCTTCTCTTGCTGACCGTTGCGAAATTCAGCTTGCGTATGCTATCGGCGTTGCAAACCCCGTTTCCGTTTTCGTTGACACATTCGGAACAGGTAAGATTTCGGACGATACTCTTTCAAAGCTCGTTTTTGATAACTTTGATATGCGTCCTCTCAAGATCATTGAGAACTTCGATCTCCGCCGTCCAATTTACAAGCAGACCGCGGCTTACGGTCACTTCGGCAGAACCGATCTCGACCTTCCGTGGGAAAAACTTGACAAAGTTAATAACCTTAAGTAAGATAAAAAACCTCCCGTCCGACTGGACGGGAGGTTTTTTATTCAATTAAAGTGTTGCTGCCATAACGGCTTTTATTGTGTGCATGCGGTTTTCTGCTTCATCAAAGACGATGGAGCGTTCTGACTCAATTACCTCATCAGTAACCTCCATTGCGGTGAGACCGAACTTCTCGTGAATATCGCGACCGATTGATGTGTTAAGGTCGTGGAACGCGGGCAGACAGTGCATGAACACGCAATTCTCACCTGCGTTATCCATAAGTTTCATATTTACCTGATACGGAAGCAAGTCTTCGATTCTCTCCTTCCAGACATCAGCCGGCTCGCCCATTGATACCCATACATCAGTGTAAATAACATCTGCGCCCTTTGTGGCTTCCATCGGGTCTTCGATAAACTCGATGACAGCGCCTGTTTCCTTTGCAATCGACTGACACTCTGCAACAAGCGAGCTTTCAGGGAAATACTTCTTCGGCGCGCAGGCGACAAAGTGCATACCCATCTTCGCACATCCTACCATAAGGGAATTACCCATATTGTATCTCGCGTCACCCATATATACGAGCTTCTTGCCTTCGAGTGTTCCGAAGTGTTCTTCAATCGTCATGAAGTCTGCGAGAATCTGCGTCGGGTGGAATTCGTTTGTGAGACCGTTCCATACTGGAACGCCTGCGAACTTTGCAAGGTCCTCTACAACTTCCTGACCAAAGCCGCGGTACTCAATACCGTCAAACATTCTGCCAAGAACACGAGCTGTATCTGCGATGCTCTCTTTCTTGCCTATCTGCGAGCCCTGCGGGTCGAGATATACAGGATGGATACCGAGATCAGCCGCCGCAACTTCAAACGCACAGCGTGTTCTCGTGCTCGTTTTCTCAAATATGAGAGCTATGTTCTTGCCCTTGCAGAGCTCATGAGCCTTGCCCGCTTTCTTCTTTTTCTTGAGTTTTTTTGCAAGGTCGATGAGATACTTGATTTCATCAGGTGTAAAGTCAAGGAGCTTTAAGAAGCTTTTACCTTTCAAATTCATAGATTACACTTACCTTTCACATTCTTCAGCAATGATTTCCACTGCCTCACGAAGTATTTTCATATCAATATTGAGCGACGGGAGAAGACGAATCTTATCCTTTGCCGTAAGGCAGAGAACGCCACGCTCCATACAAGCTTTTACGATGTCACCTGCCGGCTTTTTCGTCTTGATACCTATCATAAGACCCATTCCGCTTACCGATTCAACGCCTTGGCATTTGCCGAGACGTTCAAAGATATATTCACTCTTCTCACGAACCCCTGCGAGAAGCGCATCGTCAATTCTTGAAAGAACTGAATAAGCACCTGCGGCGCATACGGGGTTTCCTCCGAATGTCGAGCCGTGGTCACCGAAACCAAGGACGCTCTCGACCTTTTCGCCGAGAAGAGCCGCGCCTATCGGGAGACCTCCGCCAAGACCCTTTGCAGTGGAAACGACATCAGGCTCGATGCCGAAATTCATATACGAATAAAGCTTACCGCTTCTGCCGTTACCCGTCTGCACCTCATCGATAATGAGGATTATATCCTTTTCTTTTGCAAGAGCAGCAGTTTTCTTAACAAAATCCTCATCAAGTGCGATAACGCCGCCCTCGCCCTGGACACATTCGAGCATTATGCCCGCAACCTTATTCTCGGAAACAATCTTTTCCATAGCAGCAAAATCATTTGCCGGAGTGTGGACAAATCCGGGAGTGAGCGGACGGAAAAGCTCGTGGTAATGCTCCTGACCAGTTGCGGCAAGAGTTGTGAGCGTTCTGCCGTGGAAGCTGTTCTCAAGAGTTACTATTGTGTAGTACTCCTCGCCCTTCTTCTCTGCGGCATACTTTCTCGCGACCTTTATCGCACACTCGTTCGCCTCTGCTCCCGAGTTTCCGAAAAAGACTTTCTTCATACCTGTCTTTTCGCAAAGGAGCTCTGCAAGACATGCACACGGCTCGGTATAGTAAAGGTTTGACGTATGCTGAAGGCGCTTTACCTGAGCAGAAACTGCCTCGCTCCACGCATCGTCACAGTAACCAAACGCCGTAACGCCGATGCCTGTTCCCATATCAATATAGCGCTTTCCCGCTGTGTCAAAAACCTCAGCGCCCTTTCCGCTTACAAGCTCTACGGAGAAGCGGTTATATGTATTTGCTACAAAACTTTTATCTTTTTCTGTGATACCCATCATTAGCCTCCGGTTACCATTGTTCCTGCACCTTCGTTTGTAAGAAGCTCCATAAGTATTGAATGCGGAACACGACCATCCATTATAATTACTTTCGAAACGCCCTCGTGGATTGCTTCAATACAGCAATCTACCTTCGGAATCATGCCGCCTGAGATGACACCTTCCGCATAGAGCTTATCAGCATCTTCGATTGTGATTTCGGGAATGAGCGTTGACGGGTCATCCTTATCGCGGAGAATACCTGCGATGTCCGTCATCATAATAAGACGCTCTGCGCCGAGAGCACCTGCGATATGAGCCGCCGCAGTATCTCCGTTGATATTATATGTATTGCCTTCCTTATCGCAACCGACTGTTGAGATAACGGGAATATAGTTTTTCTCAAGAAGGTCAACAACCGGCTCAATATTAATCTTCGTAATCTCGCCTACAAAACCGAGGCGCTCGTCCTTGACCTTTGCTTCGATGAGACGGCCATCCATACCCGAGATACCCATAGCCTTACCGCCCATTGCTTCAAGGAGAGTTACGAGAGTTTTGTTGACTTTGCCTGCGAGAACCATCTGAACGATATCTACGGTTTCCTTGTCAGTAACACGAAGACCGTCGACAAACTCAGGCTTCTTTCCGAGACGTGCCATAATATCGCTTATCTCAGGGCCACCGCCGTGGACAAGAACAATCTTGACACCAATAAGCCACAGAAGAACGATATCTTCCATAACCTGAGATTTGAGATGTTCATCTATCATTGCGTTGCCGCCGTATTTGACAACAACAACTTTTCCGTTATAGCGTTTGATATACGGAAGCGCCTGTGCAAGAACCTCGGCGCGCTCAGGATTTGAAAACATATTTGACATTGTAACTCTCTCCTATTATGTTCTGTAATCGCCGTTGATTTTTACGTAATCGTATGTAAGGTCACAACCCCAAGCGGTTGCAGAGCCTGCGCCATCGCCTACTGAAACAATGATTTCGATTTCGTTCTCAAGAAGGATCTCTTTCGCGATTTCTTCAGAAAACGGAACGCCTGCGCCGTCACGGCAGACGAGAATTTCGCCCTTTGCACTCTTGAACGAAACGTCAACTCGGTTGACATCTACATCCGCGCCGCTATATCCGATTGCACAGAGAACACGACCCCAGTTAGCATCTGCGCCGAACATTGCCGCCTTGAGAAGGCTCGAGCAGATAACGCTCTTTGCAACCGTCTTTGCCGTCTCTTCGTCCTTCGCTCCACTTACAGAACACTCGAGAAGCTTTGTAGCTCCCTCACCGTCTGCCGCAATCATTCTGCAGAGGTGAACTGTGATTGTATTGAGCGCCGCCATAAATGTTTTGAAGTCTTCGTTTTCTTCGCAAATTTCCTCATTGCCTGCCTTGCCGTTTGCGAGAACGCAGACCATATCATTTGTCGATGTGTCGCCGTCGATACTTACCATATTAAACGTATTCTTAATATCAGAAGAAAGAGCTTTCTGCAATAGAGCCGGGCTGATTGCCGCGTCGGTCGTAATGAACACGAGCATCGTCGCCATATTGGGATGAATCATTCCGCTTCCCTTTGCGATACCGCCCATTTTGCAGACCTTGCCGCCGATCTCAAACTCAACTGCAACTTCTTTCTTAACGGTGTCGGTCGTCATTATACCCTCTGCCGCAAACTCGCCCCCGTCTTTTGAAAGACCGCTCGCAAGAGACGCCATACCATCCGCAATCGGAGTAATGTCAAGCGGCTGACCGATAACACCTGTCGAGGCTACAACAACATCGTTTGCCGCGATACCGAGCGCATCAGCGCAAATTGCGCTCATTTTTTCAGCAATCTCAATACCGTCAGCGTTGCAGGTATTTGCGTTTCCGCTGTTGCAGATAACTGCCTGGGCAAAACCGTCTGCGATGTGGTGCTTTGTAACTGTCAAAGGCGCTCCCTTTACAAGATTTGTCGTGTAAACAGCAGCAGCTGAAGCAGGAACTGCACTGAAAATAAGTGAAAGGTCTCGCTTTGTTTTATTCTTTCTTATACCGCAGTGTATTCCGTTGGCAGAAAATCCCTCCGCAGCACAAACACCGCCATTAATAAGTTTCATTTGTATTTCCTCCTATACATCCAGACCGGTCTTTTCATCAACACCGAGAAGAATGTTCATATTCTGTATTGCGGCACCCGAGGCACCTTTTCCAAGGTTGTCAAACCTCGATACAAGCGTAATTCTGTCTTCATTTCCGAAAACGGAGATTTCCATATCGTCACGACCTGAATACTTTCCTGCAGAGAGGAAGCCTGTCTCGTCTGCGTTGTCGCTAAAATGAACAAGTCCATTTGAATAATACTCGGAATAAAGCTTTTTAATTTCGCTAGCTCCTGCTGAAAAGTCTTCGTAAGCAAGCGAAACAACAACCTCCATACCGCTGTAGAACGGAGCGACTATCGGAGAGAACACGGGAGCTTTAGAAAGACCGCAGATTTTTAAAATCTCGGGAATGTGCTTATGACTCTGTGAAAGGCCGTACATTCTCGGAGCATCGAGAAGAGCATCTCTTCCCTCACCCTCATACTCTGCAATCATCTTTTTTCCGCCGCCTGAATATCCCGTAATAGAAACTGCAGAAAGCGCAATATCGGGAGAAACGATTCCTTTTTCAACAAGCGGAGCAACAAGCGCGATAACGCCGCTTGCGTGACAACCGGGGTTTGCAACTCGCTTTGATGTGACGATTTTCTCACGTCTGCCCGAAAGCTCGGGGAAGCCGTATGCCCAACCGTCAGCCGTTCTGTGTGCCGTAGATGTATCTATGACTTTAGTTGTGTCATTCTCTATGAGAGAGACGGATTCCCTTGCCGCGTCATCCGGCAAGCAAAGAAAAACTATCTCCGCTTCGTTCAGTTTCTCGCGCCTTGCTTCGACGTTCTTGCGAAGCTCCTCAGGAAGCGAAATAAGCTCTATATCACGTCTTCGGATAAGTCTCTCAACAATGCGAAGACCCGTCGTTCCGACGCTGCCGTCTATAAATACCTTTGTCATATACATCCCTCGTTTTTGAAAAAATACTTCCCATAATAATTATGCATTATTATACACCATTGTATTATATAATGTCAAGCTTTTATTTAATAAATATTTATTAAAAATGAATATTATTCATTTTCTATGCATAATATACGGGTTGCAGTAAATTTCACCGTACCGCAACCCGAAAAATCACTGTTCTTTTTTCTTAAAATCGAGCCTTATCATCGCAACAATAATCGAAATCATATTGATAATTTCCGTTATTGCGCCGCCCCACGCCATACAATCTATATTATAAATAAGCCACAGCGGAGAACTTGGAAATGCTACCATTCTTACGTATTTCGGAGTTTTTATCCAAAACGCAACCGTCGTACAAAGAATGCCGAGAACAGGAAGAATTGAGATTATGCTTCCGTTCCAGGTAAAGTATCCTGTTCCGATTGACACAATGCAAAAGAAAATAAGCCATGCAATATTTCTCGCCCAGGCTTTGTCTTTATTTATGAATACAATCGAACGCACCATTGCAATTGCGTTGAGAATCGCACCGGTATATGCGCCGAGAAGCGCGTAATGCAGGACAAAAAGTGCAGTGGAAATAAGCTGGAACAGAAGAATCTTCTTATGCGTCTTCATCTGGAACGACGTGACTGCATTTGAAAGTGCAAGAACTCCGATTATCTGTGCGATGATTTTCATAATATCCCCTCTTGTAATTTGAAAAATGCCCACGTATGGTGGGCATTTTATCTCTTCTTGAAAATTCGACGAAGCTTCGCCCGAACACGTCGGAAAAACTTCTTTACCGGAAACGCCGAAACTATAAGGAACGAATACATCCGATAACGGAAATCCGTGACTTCTGCGTATTTGTTCTTGCGATAAAAAGCATACAAAACGCCGATAATATCCACATCCGTAATGCCATACTCATTGTTCTCACAGTTATCTCCACGGATAACGTAAGACTCCGGCAAAACCTTTATAACACGGTGAAGAACGTAGTCATCCCCTCTTCGGTAAAGCGGAACGTCATACTTCTTGAGTCTCCCCTTTGGAGGAAGAATAATAATCGTATCACGGCGGTCAGAGAAAAGAGGCTCCATACTTACGCCTGACGTTGTGGAAACAAACTTTCCCTCGGTAGCGATAAGCTCTTCAATGGTCAGTTTTCCGTTCATTCCGAAAGAAACCCGTTTTCAGTCATGGACTTGATCATTGCCTGTGTATCCGAAGTTGCCTTTTCAAGCGGAATTTCATACTTCTCCGAAAGAAGCTTCGCAATCTCAGCCTCTCCCTTGCCTTCAGAAATCCACTGCCATATGTCCGCTGCCGAATCATTCAGTTTTATCATACCGTGGAAAGTCTTGCTCGCCTCTCCGCTTGCGACGACAATCGCCTCGTCAAGCACGCGGCGCAAAACAAAACCTTGCTTAATTTTCATATACCTTCACCCGTCCCACAAACGCTTTCAAAACGAATTTTAGCATTTTGATATATTATACACCATTAGACATCACTTTTGCAATACTATTCTGCAGCATTTTCCGAAGTTTCCAGAAGTCCATGCATAAAGCCACCGAGTTTCGGCGAAGAAATGTCGCCGCCTATAAGCTTATCTTTGTAAAAAATAAGATTTGCAACGATCCCCTCTTCTCCGCTCGGATGGTTTTTAACCCTGTATGTATAGCGCATTACGCGCTTTCCGCAGTACTTTGAGAGGTCAAGGTTCTGGCGTTTCTGGATTTCGTTATACTCTGTATAAACACCGTCAAATTCCTCTGGAATTCTAACCTCAATAAACTCCGCCGGATCTTCCTCAACTTCCCATCCGCATTCACGGAGAAGCGAAACTCTTCCTCCGTTGTCCTTCACCTTTCTCTCAGCTATGTCAAGCGGAGCTTCGTCGGATACCGATATTGCACCGTCATCGCGACTTGAACCAACCACTGCCACAACAGAGCATACAATCACGCACAGAGCGAGTAGACCGAGGACTATCTTTCTTCTTGTAACCTTTGCTGTAAATACCACCATATTGATCTTTCCTTTCAAATTTTCTGTAATAAATACTATTTGAAAAAATTCACAAATATGACACAGTAAAAACGGCTTGATTCATTGACCTTTTCATATTTTTGTGGTATGATATAATATCAAAATATATTTTATAAGGAAACAACATCATGTGGATTGCAAAAAACTTCGATGATTACAGCGTAATAGATTGCGGAAACGGTGAAAAACTTGAGCGTTGGGGGGAATACTTCCTCGTTCGTCCCGAGCCTCAGGCTATCTGGACTTCTCCCCGCACAAATCCGCGCTGGAAAAAATACGATGCGCTCTACTCCCGCTCGTCTTCAGGCGGCGGAAGTTGGAACAACCGCAACCTCCCTGCTTCATGGCAGATTTCATACAAAAACCTGACTTTTAACTTAAAGCCCATGAACTTCAAGCACACGGGTATCTTCCCCGAGCAGGCTTCTAACTGGGACTTTATCACAGAGAAGATAAAGAATGCTCACCGCCCGATAAACGTCCTCAACCTCTTTGCATACACAGGAGCTGCTACCATTGCCGCCGCGGCTGCAGGCGCAAGTGTCTGCCACGTTGATGCCGCACGCGGTATGGTTGCCTGGGCAAGAGAAAACGCCGCATCATCAGGGCTTTCGGATGCTCCCATCCGATGGATAGTCGATGACTGTGCAAAGTTTGTCGAGCGCGAAATTCGCCGTGGCAGAAAGTACGATGCTATCATAATGGACCCACCGTCCTACGGACGCGGACCTACAGGCGAAATCTGGAAGCTTGAAAACAACCTCTTTGATTTCGTAAAGCTCTGTTCTGGCGTTCTCTCGGATGAGCCGCTCTTCGTCCTCATCAGCTCATACACGACAGGTCTTGCACCGTCCGTTCTCAAATATATCTCAGAAATGATTTTCACAAGTAAGTACGGTGGCAAGAGCGAATCCGAAGAGCTTGGCCTCAGAGTAGAGGCGACAGGCCTTTATCTCCCTGCAGGAAGCACGATGCGCTGGTCTTCAATCTAATTGTTTTTTGGAGTTTTTATCGATGAATGAAATCATAAAATCTGAAAACCTCACATTTCAATATAACCTCGGTACCGAACTTTCCAAAACTGCGCTTTCGGAAGTGAGCATTTCAGTCCGCGAGGGTGAATACCTCGTTATCCTCGGACACAACGGTTCGGGAAAATCTTCCCTTGCAAAGCACTTCAACGCAGTTCTTCTCCCCTGCGGAGGCAAGGTATATGTTGACGGTATGGATACGCTTGACGAATCTCTCCTTTTTGATATCCGCCGCACGTGCGGTATGGTGTTCCAGAACCCCGACAACCAGATTGTCGCAACCATCACTGAGGAAGACGTTGCTTTCGGCCCTGAAAACCTCGGAATCCCGCGTGAGGAAATCAGAGAGCGCGTCGACGATGCACTCAGGACAGTCGGTATGTATGAATACCGCGACCACGCGCCGCACCTTCTCTCGGGCGGACAGAAGCAACGCATAGCAATAGCAGGCATTATCGCGATGCGTCCACGTTGTATAGTCCTTGATGAGCCGACATCTATGCTCGACCCGCAAGGTCGCCGCGATGTCCTCGCAATTATCGACGAATTAAACCGCAACCACGGTATTACCGTTGTTCTCATCACGCACCATATGAACGAAGCCGTAAACGCAGACAGAATCATAATTATGGACAGCGGAAAAATTGTTATGGAGGGAACTCCGCGCGAGATTTTCCCGAACATCGAAAAGCTCCGCAACTTAAGCCTCACAGTCCCGCAGACGGTAGAGCTTATATCGGAGCTCAACAAAAACGGCTTTAATATTCCCCTTTCAAACATCACTGTTGAGGAATGCACAGACGCAATATTCAAAAGCCTTAATTAGACCACGGAGGTACACCTGAAAGTGAACGCAGTAATAAGTATTCGAGGCTTGTCTCATGTTTACAGCCCGAAAACACCGTTTGAATGTTCTGCAATAAATGATATAAACCTGGATATTTACGCCGGCGAAACACTCGGCGTTCTTGGTCATACAGGTTCCGGAAAATCAACGCTCATTTCCCACCTCAACGGACTTATTAAGCCATCATCCGGAACTATTCTTTACAACGGCGAAGACATCTTCAAATCCAAAGAATTCACGCACAGTATCCGTTTCAAGGTCGGGCTTGTTCTTCAGTATCCCGAATACCAGCTTTTTGAAGAAACTGTGTACGACGATATTTCTTTCGGTCCACGCAATATGGGGCTTTCAAAAGAGGAAGTTGACATCCGCGTTCATGAAGCGGCGCGCTTTGCAGGTATTTCCGAAGACTATCTCCCGCTCTCTCCTTTTGAGCTTTCAGGAGGCCAGAAGCGCCGTGTCGCAATAGCAGGCGTTATCGCAATGCGTCCGCGTGTTCTCATCCTTGACGAGCCGACAGCAGGGCTTGACCCTATCGGTCGCGAGGACCTTCTTGCACACATCTCCCGCTATCGTGAGGAAACAAATGCCGCTGTCGTTATCGTATCACACAGCATGGAGGACATCGCCTCAATCGCAGACCGTCTTGTTGTTATGAACGGCGGGCAAATTATGCTTTCGGGAACTCCGAGCGAAGTCTTCTCCCATTCTGACGAGCTTATCAGCGCAGGGCTTGACCTTCCACAGGTTACGCACATCATAAATGCACTCCGCGCACGCGGTCTTTCCCTCCCCGATTCTGTTTACACCGTAAAGCAGGCAGTTTCGGCTATTCTTTCATTGCGAGGTGAGCAAAATGATTAAAGACATCTCCCTCGGCCAGTATTTCCCGGGAAACAGCCTTGTCCACAAGCTCGACCCGAGAGTCAAGCTTCTTCTCACAATCGCTTTTATCGTCTCGCTATTTCTCTGCAGAGGCATTATTCCCTACACAATAATGGCGCTTTTCCTCGTCTCTGTCATTATCATTACGAGAATAAACATAAAGCTTATTTTAAAAAGTCTCAAGCCCATCTTTATTCTCCTTCTCTTCACATCATTGCTCAATATTTTCTACACTTCAGAAGGAAGAGTTCTTCTTTCATTCGGGCCTGTAGTCATAACTTCAGGCGGCGTTTATACCGCCATCTTTATGGTTGTCCGAATTATACTTCTCGTTGCAGGAACTTTCGTAATGCTTTCCTACACCACGTCTCCGATTATGCTCACAGACGGTCTCGAATCTCTGCTTTCCCCACTTAAGAAAATCAAATTCCCCGTTCACGAGCTTTCGATGATGATGTCTATCGCTCTGCGCTTCATCCCGACACTTATCGACGAGACAGATAAGATAATGTCTGCACAGAGGTCGCGCGGTGCCGCTTTTGACACCGGCGGTATCATCAAGCGAGCAAAGGCACTTATCCCTGTTCTTATTCCGCTTTTCATAAACGCTTTTCGCCGTGCAGACGACCTCGCGCTCGCTATGGAGTGTCGTTGCTACCGCGGCGGAGACGGCAGAACAAGCCTCAGGCAGCTTAGTCTTTCAACACGAGATTATCTCACGTCTCTTGTATGTGTTCTCGTTTTTGCATTATCCATCTTTCTGTCACATACACTCGAAGCAGGTGTTCTGATATGATGAGAACAATCGCTCTTCTTCTCTCCTATGACGGAAAAAATTATCATGGATGGCAGAGTCAGGCAAACGGAAAGAGTGTTCAGGATACACTGAACGGCGCTCTCTCCTCTCTTTTCAACGAGGAGATAAAAGTGGTAGGATGCGGTCGCACAGATGCAGGAGTTCATGCAAAAAACTACTTTGCATCACTTCGCACAAAATCACAAATTCCGCTTGAAAAAATCCCGCTCGGCGCAAACGCATATCTTCCGAGCGATATTTCGGTAAGACGCGCATTTGACGTTTCAGACGATTTCCACCCTGTTCATTCCTGCGAGAAGAAAGAATATACTTACTACATCTACTCATCACCCGTACGCGACCCGTTTCTTGACGGACGCGCCCTGCACACTCGTCTGCCGCTTGATACGGCCCTCATGAACCGTGCGGCACGTCAGTTTGTCGGCACTCACGACTTTTCCGCAGTGAGGAGCATAGGCACCCCCGTCAAGTCAACCGTCCGCACAATTTACGAGTGTGAGATTGAGACGCACGGAAAACTCGTTGCGATAAGAATTTCAGCAAACGGTTTTCTCTACAACATGGCCCGCGCAATCGTCGGAACGCTTCTTGATGTCTCTGCAAAGAAAATTGATGCGAATGAGATTTCGGACATTCTTCTCTCTTGCGACCGCCAGCGAGCCGGTGCAACCGCGCCCGCACACGGGCTTTATATGACAAACGTTATCTACCCCGAGCACTTCGGGTTGATTATTGATTAAGGAGGAAGATTAATATGGCAGACAAACGCAAGGACAAAAAACGTCTATCGGGGCGTTTTGCAATTTTTATAACAATACTTCTTTTTGTCTGTACCATACTACTCTTCAACAACCGCCTCAGCGCAGGCTCCCTGCGCCGCCTTTCGTACTGGATATTCAACGGAGTCCGTGCAGACGCGACCGAGGTTACAATCAACTTTGACGCTGACAACTTCAATCGTTTCGAAATAATTTCAGACAATTTTTGCGTAATTTCTCCCGACAACATATCTGTGTATAAACTTTCCGGAAAGAGCGTTGTATCTTCCCCCGTTCTTCTCCGAAATCCCGCAGTTTCTTCGTCAGGTTCGCGTTTTCTCGCATACGACCTCGGAGGACTCAATTTCTACGTCGGAAACCGCAAAAAAATTCTTTACTCCCAACAGCTTGAGACCAAAATCATCAACGCAAACATGAACGCATCAGGGCATTTTTCCGTTGTCACTGATGCTGAAGATGCCAAAAACCTTGTAACCTTCTATAACTCTAACTTCAAACCGATTTATAAGTTCTACTCTTCTGAAAAGTACATATTCGACGCCGCAATCTCTCCCAACGCAAAAACAGGCGCGATACTTACTTATGGCACAGAAAACGGTGCATTTCACAGCACACTCTCTTTCTGCCGTACAAATGCCGAAGGTTTTTATTCGGAAGCAAGTCTCGGAAGCTCTATGCCGCTTCGCGTTTCTTTCCAGTCTGACAGAAAGGTTCTCGTCATCTGCGATGACCGTACACTTCTGTTTAACAGTGACGGTACCCTCATTTCAGAGACTTCCCATAACGGACTTTCGCTCAAAGCATATTCAGAGGCTTACAAAAACCACACAGCAGTCCTTCTCGACAACTACGAAAACGGCGGAAACACGCAGGTCGTTTTAATTAATAACGACGGTTCGGAATCAGGCAGACTCGATTTCGATGAGGATATTTACTCAATCTCAAGTGCAGGAAATTATACTGCATTGCAGTTTTCTGACAAATGCGCCGTCTATAAAAACGACCTCTCTCTTCACAGTGAGTTCCCGATAACGGCAGACATTGCAAAATGCATTGTAAACGCTGACGGTTCAGTTATTTCAATAGGTGAAAACTTCGCTACTCTCTATGTAAAATAGGAGGTTTTGTGATGAATATAAACGCAATAATCGTTGACGTTGCGGCTGTCGCAATAATTCTCGTTTCGGCACTTCTCGGAAGACGACGCGGTTTTATCAAAACTCTTTCATGGCTCATCGCCATAGCGCTCTCGCTCTATCTCGCCTCTTCCTTTGCCGACATCGCCGCACCCGTTGTTTCAGAAAAATACGTTGTACCGCATCTTACAAGCGAGGTGGAGAAGAACATCGAAGCAGAGAATGAACCCGCTCCGCAAAACCCGAGCGAATATTCCGAATTCTTCAAAAACCTCGGTATCCCTGACGGCATAATCACCGATGCGACCGGTGAGATTTCAAAAGCAATCAGCCAGAATTTTACAGAGCCTCTCACCGCTCTCGTTCACAACATAGCATACAAGCTCACACGCACTGTGCTTTTTGTTGTATTCTTCCTCATTTTGCTGCTTGTTATCTCGCTTCTTCTGAAGGTCGTAAATCTCGCGGCAAAAATACCCGGACTCAATTTCATAAACAAAACGCTCGGACTTATTTTAGGTCTCATTTTGGGTTATCTTATAGTTATCGTACTGTCGTTCATTCTCAACAAAACCGGCACTTTCCTCACAGGTGAGATTCTTGAAAATACGTATGTTCTCAAGTTTCTTCGCTCCTTATTACCGTTTGCAAATCTAATTAACTAAAGTCAAACAATTTTTACGTCAGGAAGTTGAAATCATATGAATTTACCAAACATACTGTCAATAATAAGAATGTGCCTCGTTCCCGTCTTTATCGCCGTCTTTTTCTCTGACCTTACATATGCACACCCGATTGCCGCGTGTGTATATGCTCTTGCGGGAATTACAGATGTGCTGGACGGCATAATTGCGAGAAAATTCAACCTTATCACAAAACTCGGCAAAGTTCTCGACCCGCTTGCCGATAAAATGATAACTATTACCGTTTTTGTCTGTATCACTACGGTCGGACTTATCCCGTGGTGGGCAATCGTTCTACTTTTTGCAAAGGATGCGCTCCTCGTAATCGGAGGAGTCAAGCTCTACCGCGATATGTCTGCCATCTTCCAGTCTAACATTCTCGGAAAACTCGCAACCGTTTTTCTCGTAGTCGGCGGTTGTGCAATTCTCCTTTTTGAAAGTCTTATTCCTCCCATATTCAAAACCGTTTTTGCCATTCTGGCAATCGCACTCTCATTTATGGCTTTCTTCAGCTATCTCTATCAGTATTGCAAATACAGAAAAACCCACGACAAAACTTCGTCTTGAACGAATTAAGATTCAATATATAAAAAGGATTGGTACCATACTATGCAACCTACTTTATGCAGCAGATGCAACAAGAATATTGCTGTCATCTTTGTTACGAAAATGGAGGGAGAAAACTCCGTCAGCGAAGGTCTTTGCCTTAAATGCGCAAAAGAACTTGGCATAAAACCCGTTGATGACCTTATGACAAAGCTCGGAATCTCCGACGAGGAGCTCGACGCCATGACCAACGAAATGATGGGCATGCTCAGCGATGGCGGAGAGGATCTTCCCATGCTTGACGGTGAAGAAGACAGCGAGGACGCCGACGGAAAAACCGCTACTTTCCCATTTCTCAATAAGCTCTTCGGAAATATGCCGTCGCAGACACCTCCACCTTCTGAAAGCGGTTCATCAAAGGCTTCCGAGCCTGCAAAGGGAGACAAGAAACAGAAGTTCAAGCATCTCGACAACTTCTGTATTTCTCTCACAGAGCGCGCAAAAAGCGGCGCTCTTGACCGTATCGTCGGCAGAGAATCAGAAATCGAGCGAGTTATCCAGATTTTAAACCGCCGTCAAAAGAACAACCCCTGCCTCATCGGTGAGCCGGGTGTCGGCAAGACAGCTATTGCAGAGGGGCTTGCCATAAGAACATTTGAGGGCAATGTTCCTCACAAGCTCCGCGATAAAGAGATTTATCTGCTCGACCTCACCTCACTTGTCGCAGGAACGCAGTTCCGCGGTCAGTTTGAGAGCCGAATGAAAGGTCTTATCGAAGACATCAAGAAAAAAGGCAACGTTATTCTCGTTATCGACGAAGTTCATAACCTTGTCGGTGCAGGCGATGCTGAAGGCTCGATGAACGCGGCGAACATCTTAAAGCCTGCACTTTCCCGAGGCGAAATTCAGGTCATTGGTGCGACAACCTTTACTGAATACCGCAAACACATCGAAAAAGACAGCGCCCTTGAGCGACGCTTCCAGACGGTCATAGTAAACGAGCCGTCGATAGACGAGACAGTTGACATCATCCGTGGCATCGCACAC
This sequence comes from Eubacteriales bacterium, assembly GCA_045629985.1. Lineage (GTDB taxonomy): Bacteria > Bacillota > Clostridia > Oscillospirales > JAAYXM01 > SIG480. The sequence continues at coordinate 6,108 of JAZQSI010000005.1, read as the reverse complement.
TACTACGAGGAATACCACGGCGTTAAGATAAGCGACGACATCGCGCGCCTTGCAGTTATCCTTTCCGAGCGATATATCACCGACCGCTATCTCCCCGACAAGGCAATTGACCTTATCGACGAAGCTTGTTCTGACTTAAACCTCACAAGTATGGTTATTTCGGAGCGTGCCGAAATTGACGCAAAGCTTCGCAAAATAGAAGAAGAGCGTGACTCCCTCACGGGAGATACCTCCGAAAACGCTTTTGAGCGTCTTGCACTCTTAAAGAGCGACGAGTGTAAGCTACTTGACCGCAAAGCAGAGCTCGATACGAAGGGCACGCCCGAACTCACGGATGAGCACCTTGCAAAGGTAATTGAGCTCTGGACCAAAATCCCTGCCTCTGCAATCCGCGAAACGGAATTTAGAAAGCTCTCCGAGCTTGAATCAAGGCTCAAGAAGAGAATCATTGGTCAGGACGAGGCTGTCGCCGCAGTTGCCGCCGCAATCAAACGCAACCGTGTCGGCATCTCCCCGAAAAGGAAGCCTGTTTCTTTCCTCTTCACAGGTTCAACAGGTGTCGGTAAGACCGAGCTTGTAAAATGCCTTGCGGCAGACCTTTTTAATTCACCCGAATCACTTATTCGACTTGACATGTCCGAATTTATGGAAAAACACGCCGTTTCAAAGCTTATCGGCGCACCTCCAGGATACGTCGGTTATGACGAAGCAGGCCAACTTACCGAAAAGATTCGCAGAAAGCCATATTCAGTAGTTCTTTTTGATGAGATTGAAAAGGCACACCCCGACGTTTTGAACATTCTCCTTCAGATTCTTGATGACGGCAGAATTACCGATTCGCAGGGACGCGAGGTCAACTTTGAAAATGCCGTTATCGTTATGACATCAAACGCAGGAAGCCAGTACAAATCAGGCACGGTCGGCTTTGCCGAAACCGCAACCGAACAGAATCGTGAGCGCGTTATGAAAGCACTTTCAGACTTCCTACGTCCCGAATTCATAAACCGCATTGACGAAATCGTTGCTTTCAATTCCCTCTCACGCGAGAACTTCAAGGCAATTGCAAAGATCATGCTTTCTGACCTTACAGCTTCTCTTGCAGAAAAGCAGATGACGCTTTCATTTGACGATTCTCTCGTTGATTATCTCACAGATAAGTCCTTCTCCGAAAAATACGGTGCAAGAAATCTTCGCCGCGTCATTCAGAAAGAGCTTGAGGATATTATCGCAAACCTCATAATCGAGAATTACGAAAAGACCATAAATACACTTAAGGTTACGGTTTCGAATGATAAACTCAAGGTGGAGACTAAATAATGAACATTCAGATTTACGGAGCAAAGTCTTGCTTTGACACAAAAAAGGCTGAACGCTACTTTAAAGAGCGCAGAATAAAGTTTCAGTCAATCGACCTTCCTCGTTTTGGTCTCTCCCCCAAGGAGTTCGAGCTGGTAAAAAGCAAGACGGGACTTGATGCCATGATTAACAAAAAGGCAAAGGGGTACGAGGCGAGCTTTATTGAGTACCTCGCAAGCGATTCTGCAAAGGCAGAAAAGCTTATGGGTAACCCGGAGCTTATAATGACCCCTATCGTCAGAAACGGTAGAGAGATAACAATCGGGTACTGCCCCGATGTATGGAAGAATTGGGAATAAAAAATCAGCAATCAGCCAATACAGCTGGTTGCTGAAAATTTAAAAACGGAGAATGTAAAATGAAAATTTCCTGTGCCGTCTTTGACCTTGACGGAACATTGCTTACATCAAAAAACAAAATATCAGATACTGACCTCAACACACTTCGAAGCCTCAGCTCCGAAGGTGTTAAAATTGTTATTGCAACAGGGCGTTCTGTTCTGCAGATAAAGGAATACGTGGCGACTCTCGGCATCGCAGACCCCGTTATCACATGTAATGGCGGAGTTATAATTAACCCGTCGACAGAAGAGATTATAAGCGAGAACTTTTTACGACCGGAAGATGCAAAGAGACTTCTTTCTGATCTTGATAAACACGGCGCTGACTATCTTTACTACACTCCGGACTATGTATACCACGCTCCAACGAGCAAGCGCATAGATTTCTATCTCTCCTACAACGAAACAATACCGGAAAAATACAGAGTTCCGATAAAAAGCGCCGAAGAGTATCCGAAGGAAGATGCCTTCAAAAACATCCACAAGCTTCTTATCTGCGATAAAGTTGAAAAAATCCCCGATTTTGAAGCACGCTGGAAAAAAGAAGATAATCTTACCTTTGTATGTTCAGGTCATGACCTCATCGACGTTATGCGAGAGAACATTTCCAAGGGACACGCGCTCAAATTCCTCGCGGAATACTGGGGCATCCCGATTTCTGAAGTTGTCGCATTCGGCGACAGCCCGAACGACATAGAAATGCTCAATGCCGCAGGATTTTCAGTTGCAATGGGAAATGCCGTAGAGAGCGTCAAACGGGTTGCAGACTTTGTCACTAAAACAAACGATGACCTCGGCATTACATACGCCTTCGAGCACATAAAAAACATATAAAAAAAGCTGTGGTAAAAACCACAACTTTCTTTTTTGATTTTAGAAGAACTTCTTGATAATGTCAGATGCCTTTGCGTCATCAGCGCTGATTGTAATTACGAAGTCAATTTTATTCTCTTCACCGAACTTCTCTGCCCAAAGGAGAAAATCTTCAGTTTCCTTCTCGCAATCGCACTTTGAGGCGCAGTAACAGAAATTAACCTGAAAAGTCTTTATGTCAAAAATGCACGTCTCGTCGGCTCGACGCTTCGTCAAAAGCCCTCGAGATAAAGGCGCAGATTCTCGCAGAGCTTGTCGAAAAGGTATGGCCGAAGGTCGCAAGCGGCGAGGTAAAGCCGACTATCCACGCAGTTCTCCCCATAACGGAAGCTGAAGCTGCCCACGACATTCTCTACAAAAGCCAGAACATAGGAAAAGTTGTTCTTGAGGTTAAGTAAAATTAAAACAAAGGTTTCATCAGAAACCTCTGTTTTTTCTTATTTCCTTTGGGGTGCTTCCTGTGTGCTTTTTCAATACTTTTCTGAAATACGAAGAAGAGCTGAAGTTTACAAGTTCAGCTATTTCCTCAATCTTCTTGTCGGTTGTGAGGAGAAGCTCTATCCCCTCTTCACAAAGAATCTTTTGCTTATAGTCATTGGGCGTTGTTCCCGTCGCCTTTTTGAAAAGCTCATACATATGCGCCTCACTTATGTTTCCGAGCTTTGAAATTTCACGGAGAGACATATGCGGATTTCGCTCAATACACTCTTTTATTTTATCTGCGGTTATTTTTTCTTTGCTTTTATTTTTGCATTTCAGGCTCGGGATTATCCTCGACATTGCCCGATAAAAATGAGAAAGAGCTTCGCAATCCGCCTTTCCGCCGTTATCGAAAACGTTCATGAGCGCCTGCTTTGTTTCTTCGTCACACGAAACGAGCTGAAGTTTGAAGTTCAGATCCTCATCCGAATGAAGCGAATAAAAGCCGCACGACAAAAACTCTATATCTTCATCGCCGTACCAATAGGATTGATAGCTCAGATTCTTCGGAATAAAGAAAACATCTCCCGCTTCTATATCGATGCTTTTGGCATCCGATACTATCCTTGCTCTTCCCTTCAGCATATATGCAACATAGTTAAACGGAACCCCAACGCGGTTGTCCGTGTAATGATATTTATCAAATTTCATATTGAGAAAAACGAAATCAGACAGCAAATCACGCTTCATTTTTACCACCCCCAACAATCGGAGAATATTACCTCTTTTTGTTATTATATTATATTTTATTTCCAAAAGTCAATCTGTTATAATCTGATTATAACAGAGAAAAAGGGGTTTTATCGTGAAGAATAAGCAAATCATTTTTACAGAGAAAAATACCGCAAAGCTTCTGGACGTTGAATACCGATATCCGAAGGGCGACGAAGTTGTCGTCAAAACAGAAATAAGCACCGTAAGCTGCGGAACAGAGCGCGCAAATATAATCGGCATCGTCAACCCTTTCCCGATAAACTACCTCGGATATTCAAGCGTGGGCACCGTTATCGAAAAGGGCAACGCAGCGAAAAGTGTTGAGCTCGGCGATAAGGTTATCGTATTCTGGGGAACCCACTCAAGGTATAACACGATCAGCGAAAAGCAGGTCGTAAAGTACGACCATGCGAAAGTCTCCCCCTCCGAGGCGGCACTCGCCTTTATCGCGACGTTCTCACTCGCGGCAATCAGAAAAACGCGCCATGAAATCGGTGAGTCTGCGATAGTTGTCGGCCTTGGCCTTCTCGGTCAGTTTGCGGTAAAGCTTCTCCGCGCCTGCGGTGCGACGCCGATAATTGCAATAGATATGGTAGAAGAAAGAAAGCGCGATGCACTCTCAAACGGGGCAGATTTCGCGCTTGACCCGAGAGAAGACGGCTTTGCCGCAAAGGTTAAGGAGCTCACAAAGGGCGGAGCTAAGGTCGCAATCGAAGTCACGGGCGTCGGCGAAAGCCTTGACACAGCACTTGACTGCATGGCTCGCTTCGGTCGCGTTGCACTTCTTGGCTGTACACGAGACAAGAACTTTACGATTGACTATTACAACAAGGTCCACTTCCCCGGCATTTCTCTTATTGGCGCACACACCCGCGCCCGCCCCGAAGAGGAGTCGTACCCCGGTTATTTCACACACCGCGACGATATCGAAATCGTCCTCAAGCTTCTTGAAAGCAAGCGCCTTGAAATTTCAAACCTTGCAAAAAAGATGTTCAGCCCGAAAGAATGCTCCGATGTGTACACACAGCTTGTAAACGACAAGAACTTTCCCATCACCGTTCAGTTTGATTGGAGTGACATAAATGAGGAAGATTAAGATTGCTCAAATCGGAACGAGCGCGTATTCTCACGGAAGCCAAATTTTTGACGTTCTGAAAAACAAGAGCGATATATTTGAGATAGTCGGCTATGCCCTTCCCGAAAACGAGAGAGAAAAGTTCCCTGACTTTGTAAAAACATTCGAGGGATATTGCGAAATGAGCGTTGACGAAATTCTCAAAAGCCCTGAAATCGAAGCCGTTTTTGTCGAAACAGAGGAAATATATCTTACCAAATATGCACTTATGGCGGCAGAAAGCAAAAAGCACATACACCTGGAAAAACCCGGCGGCATTGAGCTTTCTGATTTTAAGAAGCTCATCTCAACAGTAAAGAAAAACGGAACGATTTTTCACACGGGGTATATGTACCGCTATAACCCGTGCATTAAAGAGCTGAAAGAGAAAATCAAAAACGGCGAATTTGGCAGGATAATAAGCATTGAAGCTCAGATGAACGAATGCTATCATACCATTGACCGACAATGGCTTGATACCTTCCCCGGCGGGATGATGTTCTTTCTCGGAGGTCATCTTATAGACTTTATCCTGCAGATAAAAGGACTTCCCGAAAGCATCTCTTCCTTTAACAGATGCACGGGGACAGGCGGCATAACCTCAACCGACTTTGCCATGGCGGTGCTTACATACAGCGACGGCGCCTGCCTCGTAAAAGCGGCAGCAAACGAAATCGGCCAAAGACGGCATTTTGCAATCTCGGGAGAGACCAAAACCGCGGTTATTGACCCGATTGAAGAATACCGAAACGGTAATATTTATGCTACCCTGCGCGAATTTGAGAAAGGCAAGGTAACGGAGATAACATCCTCTCCGTTCAACCGCTACGATGCCATGCTTGAAGCCTTCGCGGCAATGGTGCGAGGAGAAGAGCCAAACCCATACACCCCCGATTACGAACTTACACTTTATAAAACGCTTCTTGAATGTTGCAAATAGGAGGAATACCCCTTGAACAGAGAAAAATTCAGACTTATTCCTGACTCAAACCTTAAATATACGGGATGGATTCAGAAGGTTTTTGACTTTGTCGAAGAAAAACAGCTTCTGCGCCCCGAGCTCTGGAGTCGCTTTGTCCGTCAGTTTCGCGAGGATGCTGACTTTGATGCAGGCTGGCGCGGCGAATACTGGGGCAAGATGATGCGCGGTGCATCTCTTGTTTATGCCTATACGAAAAACGAAACGCTTTATGCCATCCTCTGCGACACCGTACGCGATATGATTGACAGC
>JAZQSI010000004.1:0-2481 GCA_045629985.1 Eubacteriales bacterium | reverse complement strand
CTTCGTTGGCAACTCTTGTGTAGAATATGTTTCCTCATAAATAATCTTTCCGTCTGCATACACGGTCAGCCACGCAGTACCCTCGTTATAGCTTGTCGTTCTGTCTGCCGCGCCTGCGGTAAAGGTCAGATAATTGTATTTGCCCTCAAGGTCGAAGTAAATATCTTCCTCGTCATCGGTAACCATTCCCATCGAAACGAAGGTTGCAATAACGTTTTCGTATCTTGTGCCGCTCATATTGATATAATTTCTGCCCTCGGAAGTTTGACCGTCATTAGGATAACATACTGCCCCCGAAGTGCTGGGAATCAAATAGGGTTTCAAATCCTTGACGAGTTGAACGGGGGCGCTTCCTGCCGGTGCAGGAACATAGCCCGTTTCGTGAGGCTCGCCGTTCCAAACGGTAATTTCCGCCATAGTGACAGAGAACCCGTCATCACCGGTAACCGCCTTTACTTCAATATTCTGTGCGCCCGAAACATCGTATGTAAAACGCTTTACCACATCATAGCAGGACACGACAAACTCATCTACCGTCTTGCCGTCAACGAGAACCTGCAGACCTAACTTCATTTCTTTTGCTTGACCCACCAGAGTCGGATATGAGCCATCCATTGCAAATTCCGTGTAGGCGTAAGAATCCTCACCGTCGGAAGTTTTCATAATCACACAAGACTCACCTCCCAATACAAAGGAAAAGTGATCGTATTGTCCTTCCAGCGGAAATTCTATGTCAAAATGCTCATATTCAAAATAATCGTACCGAAGAACGACACCGCCGTTATATCTGTTTCCACCCATAGATAAGCTATAGGATTGAGCATTCTCATATTTATAGATATCAACGGCACCCGATTTCATAACCGGCTCATGCTTGTTGAGATAATAATTCTCAATATAGGGTGGATTGAACTCGTCTACGGGTTCGTCTTCGCCGCCGCCAAACATACCGCATCCTGCGAATGTTGATGTGAGCATTGCTATACAGAGCAACAACGCTGTTAATTTGATAAACTTTTTCATTATGTATATTCCTCCATCAGAGTAATTTTTTCAAAGTCTTTTTCATCTTCACCGAAGAAGAAGTAAACGAATCCGTCGAGTGTGTCAAGAAAATCCATTTCATTGTCGAGGGGATCATACTGAAACAGGAGCTTGGGAGGATCGTCCGCGTAGTTCCAATCGCTTGGATTTCCGAAGAGCCGAGTGCAGATCTCGTCCTCGTCTGCCTCAGAAAACTCCATTAAGTAAGCCTCGGTATATTTTTCATATTCCTCTACGACGGCATTGAAATCGTCAATTGCAAGCTCGGGCTCACCGTCGTGATAGCGCACGTCCGCGCCGAGATGATATTTTCCGTCCTCGGTATGTAAGAATACGTAGAGATAACCCGTATGCGGAAGTCTGTTTTCTGTGTCAAGATGTGCGATATCGGAGAGCTTGATTTGACAGAAAAACAGCTCATCATCGTAGAAATCTCCATCCCACGCAAGGGGAACGGTGGGCGTTCCGAAGAACTTACTTGCTCCGAGGTCGTAGCCTTCGGGAGCTTTTTTCACCGTGATCTTAATTGCTTTGCCCATATGCTTCACCCCTATTCGATGAGTTCAAAGTTCAAGTCGTCGGTTGCCGTCCAAGACGGGCCATCGTCACTTGTACAGCGACAGCTATCCTCAAAGCCAATGAAACCGCCTTTTCGCAGCCATTGCGGTTCATGCTCGGTCACCACTCCGTCAACTTGAGAAACCGCCGATATCGTAACGCCGTTTTCTTCCACCGACAGAATCTTAAAGCTGCGGAAGGCATGGAAAATGCCGAACATCTCCACCGTGCTGTATTCGCCCACCTTTGGCTCGATCTCAACGATCTCGCCGAAGATGCCCGACGAGGGCGTTCGTGCGCCCATATCGCTGAATCTTTTAACCTTAAGTTTCATAGTAGTTCATCCTCACTTTTTCCATTCATCGCTGTCGGGATCGCGCGAGGTTGACGGAGTTGAATTCTGCTTATAAGGCGCAAGATCGTCATCTCTTTGTCTTTCAAAAAGGTTGTGAAGGCAGAGCTTTGTAAAGCTTTCGAAGTTATCGAGAATATATTTTATCTCCTCATTTCCCGTCAGATCGTAATACTGTTTGTAAAGCTCATGTGCCTTTTCTGATTCGAAATTACTGAAGCCACACTCTCTGTCCCTGCGGATCCTGTGATACTTACCGCAGGCGATATCCGCCATAAATAGAATCTCCTCCGCCGTGGGAGAGACTTCCTTTTCCTTTAACAACGCAAGTGCGCGCTTTTGCTCGTGCTTTGGCGACGTGTTGATAAAAGAACTCCAAAGCGGTAGGTTCGTGAAAAGCCGTGCGATTTCTTCGCAGCCTTGCGGTGCGGGACGGTTTGCTACGTCCTCTGCTAAAGCATTAAGATCGAATCGATCGTTTTTTATGTTATCCATGGTAATTCCTCCGTGTAATTTATTCTAAAGCT
>JAZQSI010000003.1:0-19878 GCA_045629985.1 Eubacteriales bacterium | reverse complement strand
TTTCTGCGCGATGAAATCAAGTTTTCGACACAAGATGAGCTTCTTCGGCAAATATCACAAGATGTGCTCGCCGCCCGACACGAAAATTAGATATTTTTACAGAAAATTCATTGATTTTGGGCGTGTTATTTGTTACAATGTAAGAGGTGAAATTTGCTTCATAATTAAAGGTGGTTAAACTATGGCTTGGTTAATGCTTCAGAATACAATACTGCAGATGAAGGAGGCTACCGACAGGGCTGTTGGCGTTATCAATACGCAAGGTACTGTCTGCGCCTGCACAGACACTTCCCTCAAAGGCACAGTCCGCGAAGATGCGGTCAGCGCACTTGAGGAGATGGTCGGATCTTTCCTCGTCTTCGACGGCGTTACATACAAACCCGTTTCTACTCCCGGCACGCGATTTGAGTATGTCGTTTTTGTCGAGGGAGAAGACGAATATGCAAAGAGCCTCGCTATTATGGCGGCGCTTGCTGTCGGTAACGCAAAGCGCTACTATGACGAAAAGCATGACCGCGCTACCTTTATCAAAAACATTATCCTCGACAATATCCTCTCGGGCGATATCTACATGAAAGCAAATGAGCTCCGCATGGCGCAGGAAGTTCCGCACGTTGTCTTCCTCATCCGCCAGACGGAGCAGTGTGATGCCGCTGCAATTGACATCATCACAAGCATGTTCCCCGACAAGCAGAAGGACTTTGTCATCAGCGTAAGCGAAAACGAGATTGCCCTCGTCCACGAGGTTTCTCTTATCTCGGAATCGCGCGACTTTATAAGAATTGCGGAAAATATCCGTGACACTCTTAAATCAGAGCTTCTCACAAAGACAGAAATCGGCATCGGTACCGTTGCGAAGAACCTCAAGGACCTTGCCGTTTCCTACAAAGAGGCGCAGTCTGCAATAAACGTCGGCAAGATGTTTGATACCGAGCGCGAGATTATGAGTTACGAAAACCTCGGCATCGGTCGCCTTATCTATCAGCTTCCGACAACGCTCTGCGAAATGTTCCTCTCCGAGGTCTTCCCCGACGCTTCCCTCGAATCTCTCGATTCGGAAACACTTATGACCATCCAGAAATTCTTTGAGAACAACTTAAACGTTTCCGAAACCTCGAGAAATCTTTTTGTCCACAGAAATACCCTCGTTTACCGCCTTGAAAAAATCAAGAAAGTAACAGGTCTTGACCTTCGCGAGTTCGACCACGCAATCACCTTCAAGGTCGCTCTCATGGTCAAGAAATACTTGTCCACGCAGAATTCTTCTTTTTAAATCTTAAGTCTGAAGTTTGAATTTTTCACAGAAAGGACTGTTTACCAATGGTCAGGCTCCTTGACGTCTGCAAGGTGTATGAAAACGGAACACCTGCACTCTCGGGCATAAACTTGAAAATAGACGACGGCGAATTTGTCTTTCTCGTAGGCTCCTCAGGCTCTGGCAAATCCACCATCGTTAAAATACTTACAAGCGAGGTCAAAATGACCTCCGGCAGAGGTGTTGTCAACGACTTCAACCTCAACAGAATCAAACCGTCGCGAGTTCCCGAGCTTCGCCGCACCATCGGCGTCGTCTTTCAGGACTTCCGCCTTATCGACAAGAAGACGGTTTATGAGAATGTCGCCTTTGCAATGCGCGCGGTAGGCGCATCTCCCCGCCACATAAAAAAACGCGTTCCGTACGTTCTTGACCTCGTCGGGCTCACGCACAAAGCAAAGAGCCTTCCGGGTGAGCTCTCGGGCGGTGAGCGTCAGCGAGTTGCGGTTGCACGCGCAATCGTCAACAACCCGAAAATGATAATCGCCGACGAGCCGACGGGAAACCTCGACCCGAGAATGTCGATTGAAATAATGAGCCTTCTTGAGAGAATCAACTCTCTCGGAACGACCGTCCTCGTCGTTACGCACGAACGCGAGCTTGTTGATGAATTCGTCAAGCGCGTTGTTACCATCGACAGCGGACGCATTATAAGCGATAAGACAGGTGGGTACTATCAACAATGAGACTTTATAATATTTCTTACTTCCTTCGTGAAGGAATTCACAGCATCTTTACACATCGTCTTATGAGTTTTGCCGCAATGAGCGTTATCACGGCCTGCCTTCTCCTCATGGGAAGCTTCACTCTCGTTGCAACAAACATCGACAGACTTCTCGGCGATATCGAAGAAAAAAACAAGATTGTTGCATTCGTTGAAGATACTTATACGGAAGAAGAATCTCGCGCGCTCGAAGACGCTATCCTCGCAGTACCCGAGGTCTCGTCATGCGAGTTTATGACGAAAACCGAGGCACTTGAAGATTTCAAGGAAGACTTCGGCGATGAAAGCGAGCTTCTTGACGGTCTTGACGAGCGCAACCCGCTCCGCGACCGCTATACGATTACGCTTCACAATATCGAGGAAACTCAAAAAGCGGCAGACAGCCTTGAGAAGATCGAGGGTGTTGCAAAAGTTTCCGCAAGAAGCGACATTTCCGACAAGGTGGTTCAGGTAAGAGACGTTGTTACGATTGTCTGTGTGGCTCTCGTTCTTATCCTCGTCCTTGTCTCAATCTTTATCATTTCAAACACGGTAAATTTGACGATGTTCAACCGCCGCGAAGAGATTGCGATAATGAAGATGATTGGCGCAACAAACGGATTTATCCGCTTCCCCTTTGTAATTGAAGGTCTTCTCATCGGCATCGCAGGTGCGGCAGTCGCGCTTCTTCTTCAGTGGTTTGTTTACGAATACATCGTTGCAAGTGCCCTTTCGGGCATCAGCTTCATTCCGACTCTCCCGTTTAGTGATTGCGTAGGTTTCATCTCTGCCATCTTCTTCGGCACGGGAATCCTCGTCGGCGGTATAGGAAGCGCAATAACGCTCAGAAAATTCTTGAAAGTTTAGGAGGTTCCCGCTATGAAACGGAATACCGTACGCATAATATCTGCGCTTGTCGCAGTGGCTCTTGTGTTCACATTTATCTTTGCGTTTATTTCAGAGATAGTTGTGAATACTCATGCCGATGCCGCAAATACTGTTTCAAGCCTCAACTCAAAGCTTTCAAAGCTTGCAAACGAAAAGACAAAGATTCAGAAAGAGCTCAAGACGATTGAGTCAAAAAAGCAGTCAACCATGACAAAAAAAGCCGCTCTTGACCGACAGATTGACGTTACCGAGCAAGAGGTTGATACTATAAACGACCTTATCACGGCGCTTGATTCGGAAATCGCAACCATTTCAGGTGAGCTTGATTCAGCAAAGGCAAAAGAGGCGCAGGAAACAGACGATTTTCTCCGCCGCGTCCGCATTATGGAGGAAGAGGGCTCGGCATCCATGCTCGGCATTATCCTTGATGCTGACAGTTTTTCCGATATGATTACCCGCACAGAGCTCATCGGAGATGTTGTTGAAGGTGACAAGAAGCTCATGCGCACCCTTGCCGCAACAAGAGCTGATATCGAAGCGAAAAAGGAAGTTCTTGACCAGAGCCGCGCTTCACAGGCGGCGGCAAAAAAGAACCTCGTCGCAAAGCAAAACTCTCTCCAGAGCCAATACAACTCCGCTAACAACCTCATAAAGTCGCTCACAAAAGAGGCGGCAGCATACGAAAAAGCATTCAACGAAGCTGAAAGAGCACAGGAGCAGGCAAAGGCAGAGCTCAAGCGTCTTCTCGCAAGCTCGGGAAGCAAAAACACAACCTACGTCGGCGGTGACTTCCGCTGGCCGACAAAGGCTACCTACATCACATCCTACTACGGCACACGCAAAGACCCGATTACCAAAAAGACATCCATGCACACCGGCATTGACATCGGTGCGGGTATGGGAAGCAATATCTACGCCGCAAACTCCGGTACTGTCATCGTTGCAGGCTGGTCGAGCAAGGGATACGGCAACTACGTTGTTATCGACCACGGCGGCGGCAAGTCCACTCTCTATGCTCATATGAGCAAGATTAAAACCACAAAGGGTGCAAAGGTTGCACAGGGTGATGTCATCGGTCTTGTAGGCTCTACGGGCTGGTCCACGGGTCCGCATCTCCATTTCGAGATTCTCATAAACGGAAACCACACAAACCCGATGAACTACTTTAAATAAGGATTTTTTGAGGGGAGATGCAAACATCTCCCCATACGCTTTAATATCCGTCCACGCACAAAAAAGGAGGACACGATGAAAAGAACACGAATAATGACGACGGTCGCGCTTATGCTTCTCACATTCGCCGTCACATATTGCATAACGCTTTTTGCCGCCGAGCGCGAATATAATGCAAAGCTCGCAGAACTCTATGACCGCGAGTTGCAGTATAAGAAGATTGACGAAGTAAGAAGCTATATCGACAGATACTACATCGGCGAGTACGATGACAAACAGCTCACAGACGGCGCTCTCTACGGCATGGTGGCGATGCTCGGCGATCAGTGGTCGCATTACCTCAATGCAGAAGAGTTTGCATCCGTCCGAAGCTCACTCACAAGCACGGTCGTCGGTATAGGTATCAACGCAACCTATGACGAGGCAAACAGTGCATTGCTTATTCTCGAAGTCTTTGAAGACTCCCCTGCCGCATATGCAAAGCTTGCTCCTTTTGACAGAATCGTAAGCGTTGACGGCAGAAAGGTCTCCGATATCGGCTACGACGCCGCAGTAAAGAGCATCGCGGGTACGGTTGATACCCCCGTATCAATCGTTGTCGTCCGCGAGGGCGTTGCCGACCCGATAAGTATGAGCATAACCCGTCGCGTAATTGACGTTCCGAACGTCTCCTCAAAGATTCTTGACGGAAACATCGGTTACATCAAAATTGTCGGCTTTGATACAAACGTTGACCGCGACTTCAAAGAGGCTCTCGACCGCCTTGTGAAAGCAGATGTTACAGGCATTGTTTTTGACGTCAGAAATAACCCCGGCGGAATCATGCAGGTCCTCGTAAACACGCTTGACCCGCTCCTCGGCGAGGGTGCAATACTGCGAGAGACAAACAGATTCGGTGAGGAAAAGGTCTTTACCTCTGATAAAAACGAGTTGAGTCTCCCGATGGCAGTTCTCACAAATAAATACTCCATCAGCGCCGCCGAATTCTTTGCCGCGGCACTTCACGAGGCAGGAAAGGCAACCATCGTCGGCGAGCCGACAACGGGCAAGGGCCTGGCTCAGAGCCATATCCCCCTTACCGACGGTTCAGGCCTTGTTCTCTCAATCAGCAAATACTATACCGGAAACGGCGTGAGCCTTGACGAAACGGGCGGCATCACACCTGACCGCGTTGTTGAACTCACGGAAGAGGAGAACAAAAACTTCTATCTCCTCGATGAAGACGAGGATCGCCAGCTTCAGGAAGCGCTCAAGGTTATCCGCGAGAAAAATGCTCCACCTGCAGCCGAATAACATTTTCTGTAATATTTACAAGTTTTTTTAATATCATAATATGAGGTGATCCTCTTGCGGATTTGTTTCATTTACAAAGGAGAACTTCATAAAAGAAATGCTTTTCTGACTTCATATCTCGGCTCCTTTCGCGGAGCCGAGATATATAAAACCGAGCTTTCGGAAAAACTTTCTCGACGACGGCTTGTAAAGTGTCTTCTCAATCTTCAAAAACTGAAAATATCTTTCGTGGCGGCACAAGACGGCCTTTTCCCCGTTTCTCTGCTGTCACGATTTTCACTAACGTCACGGAATGAGACCCACGCAAAGGTTTCCCGCATAGCTGAGATGGCGCTTCTCTTCACAGAACGCGAGAGGGCCCCGCTTTCATTCTTCATACAGGGCGGAAGTTTTACGCAAGTTTCTGAAATCGCGTTTTTGCTTCTTGAGAAAACGTCGGATGTCGCAGTATCCTGCGCGGATTGCGAAGCTGTTTCGGAGGCTTGCGCAGATGCCTGCGGCGCAATAATTAAGACTTTTCCCCGCGCACCATTTGTCGAAATCTTTCCGTCTTCACCTGATGCTCTTTTAAAATTCGGAAACGCGACCGCGGGTTTTTCGGATTTTTCTCTTTCTCTCCCGCAAGACTTTCCTTTTGACGTTCCTATTGAGCTCCATTCACAGCTCGTTTCGATTCTTGAGACATGTGGCGTTCTGTCGGACGGTGAAGCACGAATTCAATTTTTGTAAAATTTTGTCGCAAATGCCGCTACCGTCTCAAATTTCGGCAATTTTTATCCGAATAAAATACAACTTTTTAAATCTTTTCTTGACAATTTGCATTTTGCTCATTATAATATGATAGATTGCAGAGTAACTTTTACTCTTATTTATATAGTAGAAAACGTAAAACCAACTTATTATAATAGGAAAACGAGGTAATTTGAAATGGCTAAAACTTACAAACTCACCAAAGAGCGACTTCAGGAGCTCCGTGATGAGCTCGACTGGATTAAGAATGTCCGTGAAAACGAAGTTGCAGAGCTTATCAAAGAAGCTCGCTCCTTCGGAGACCTGTCCGAAAACGCTGAGTACGAAGAGGCAAAGAACGAACAGGGCCGCCTCTTCTCCCGCAAGGCAGAAATCGAAAACATCCTTATGAATGCAGAGGTTATCGAAATCTCTGAAAACAACTCGGAAGTCCATACAGGCTCTCACGTTAAGGTATGCGATATCAGCGACGATTCCATCGAGGAATACTGGGTTGTCGGCTCTCAGGAGGCTGACCCATACAAGGGAAGAATCTCCGACGAATCCCCCTTTGGAAAGGCTCTCATCGGCAAAGCTGTCGGCGATATTGTAGGAGTTGAAGCTCCCTGCGGTATCATCGAATACAAGATAGTCGAAATCGGAAATTAAGTATTTTTTTGGCGGTCGCAGTCTCTGCGTCCGCCTATGATGATTTAAATGGAGGAAAATAAAATGGCAACTGAAGAAACAAGAGTAAACGAATCTCCCGTTGAAGATTTAAACGAGATTCTTAGAATCCGCCGCGAAAAGCTTGCAAAGCTTATCGAAGACGGTGAGAATCCTTTTGAGATAGTAAAATACGACCAGACACATCATTCCACCGACATTACGGAAAATTTCGATGCTCTCGAGGGTCAGACCGTCCGCATTGCGGGACGCATGATGAGCCGCCGCGGAATGGGCAAGGCTTCTTTCTGCGACATTCAGGACCTCAAGGGAAGAATCCAGATTTACGTCCGCATAAACGATGTCGGCGAGGATGCTTTTGCAAAATTCAAGAAGTTTGACATCGGCGATATCGTCGGCGCTGTAGGTACGGTCTTCCGCACAAGAACGGGTGAGCCGTCAATCCACTGCACCGAAGTCACCCTCCTCTCGAAGTCTTTAAAGCCGCTTCCCGAGAAGTACCACGGTCTCACAAACACTGACATCCGCTACCGTCAGAGATATGTTGACCTCATTATGAACCCCGAGGTCCGCGATACCTTTGTAAAGCGTTCTCAGATTATCAGCTCCATCCGCCGCTATCTCGACACACAGGGCTTTATCGAAGTTGAGACTCCGATGCTCGTTTCAAATGCAGGCGGTGCTGCTGCACGTCCGTTTGAGACTCACTTCAACGCACTCAACGAGGACTTCAAGCTCCGTATTTCTCTTGAGCTTTACTTAAAGCGTCTTATCGTCGGCGGTCTTGAGCGCGTTTACGAGATCGGCCGTGTTTTCAGAAACGAAGGCCTCGATACTCGCCATAACCCCGAGTTTACGCTTATGGAGCTCTATCAGGCATACACGGACTATCACGGCATGATGGACCTCACAGAGAATATGTACCGCCATGTAGCCGAGGAAGTTCTCGGCACTACAAAAATCACATACAACGGTGTCGAGATGGATCTTGGAAAGCCGTTTGAGAGAATTACAATGGTTGACGCTGTCAAGAAATATTCAGGCGTTGACTTCAACGAAATCAAGACTGACGATGAGGCGAAGGCAGTTGCAAAAGAGCATCACGTCGATTTTGAAAAACGCCACAAGAAGGGCGATATCTTAAACCTCTTCTTCGAGGAATACGTTGAAGAGCACCTCATCCAGCCGACATTTGTTATGGACCATCCGATTGAGATTTCTCCGCTCACAAAGAAGAAGCCTGAGGACCCGAACTATGTTGAGCGTTTTGAGTTCTTCATGAATGGCTGGGAAATGGCAAACGCATACTCCGAGCTTAACGACCCGATCGACCAGCGTGAGCGCTTCCGCGATCAGGAAGAGCAGCTCTCACAGGGCAACGATGAAGCCAACACAACCGACGAAGACTTCCTCAACGCTCTTGAAATCGGTATGCCTCCCACAGGCGGTATCGGCTTCGGTATCGACCGTATGACGATGCTCCTTACCGACAGCGCCGCTATCCGCGACGTTCTCCTCTTCCCGACAATGAAAACTGAAAAGGAGTAACTTCTGCAATGAAAAAAAGCCGTGATTCGCGGGATGTTTTTGCCGTTTTCAAAAAAGACAGCTTCATGAAAGATGCAACCTTTGGCAAAAAGCTCGCTTACTGGTTTAAAAACATATATTGGTGCTACTTTGCGCTTCCGACAGTTGGCATAATTGCCGCAGCTCTTATCGTTGGCAGTATAGCTTATGATATTACTCACCCCGAATACAACGACATCGACTTTGTCGTTGCAGGTTCACTTCTTGCAGACAAAGAGCAGATGAATATGATAAGCGAGCGAATGGCTCCGTTTATCGACCCTTACAATGATGAAGAGGGCGCAAAAATCGGCTACCAGTCTCTCTGCACCAGAAGCATCGTTGATCAGGAAATCATCAAGGATGCCGTTGATGACGGAACGCGTGCAAATGTAGAAAAGATTACCCTGACCATGACGGATGACGATGTTCTCCTCTTCTTCTTTGACAAGAAGTACATAGAGTGGTATGCAAATGACGGAGCATTCGAGCCTCTTGCAAATTTCGGAATAGAGAGCGAAGACGAATATTTCGTCCGGGTTGACGAACTTCCTTTCTTTGCTGATATTGACATCTCTCATTACGACGGTATATACGCAGGTATTAAAGTTCGGAGCGGTCCCCGACTTAAGGACGACGAGCGCATGAACGGAAAGTACATTAACGCCGCAAGTGTTCTTTCGGGAATTCTCGCTTATAAAGGATAGCTACTTATTATTTAACCAAGGTGAAAATGATGGAAAAGATTACAAGCCGCCAGAACTCTACAGTCAAAAAGCTTCGTGCGCTTGCAAAGGACAAGGCTTTCCGCGCCTCTTGCGGAGAGTTTGTGTGCGACGGCACAAAGCTTCTCGCGGAAGCCTTGCGTGAGAACTTCGAAATCACAAGCGTTCTCGTAAGCGAGGATGCGGTAAGTACTCTTCCCGCCCTTGGCGGTGTCAATGCCTTTATCGCCCCGGAAGACGTTCTTGACAGCATCACAAGCCTCAAAAGCTCGCAGAACGTCATCTTCTCCTGCAAAATGAAGAAGACGTCGGATACAGAAATCCGCACGGCGATTCTTCTTGACAGATTGCAGGATACCGGCAACATCGGCACAATCATCCGCACGGCTGACGCATTCGGCATTGATGCCGTATTTTGTGACGGGTGTGCAGATGTTTATAACCCAAAAACAATCCGCTCGGCTATGGGCTCGATTTTCAGAGTCCCTGTCATCAACGAAGACTTTTTGACACTTATTCCTCGTCTTCGTAACGATGGTAAAGCCGTCTGGTGCTCCGAGCTTTACGGTGATGTGAAAACCATCTCGGAATGCGACCTCAAAAACGCTTTTGTAGTTATCGGAAACGAGGGAAACGGTGTTCGCCCCGAGATTTCCGCACTTTGCGACGGAAGTGTCATCATCCCGATGGCAGGCGATGCCGAGTCTCTCAACGCCGCCGTTGCCGCTGCTGTTTTTATGTATGAAATGAGTGGACAGAATGGATAAATGGATATGGCTTGCCGAAAGCCTCTTCAAGGGAAGCCGCAAGGTGAGCACCCTTCTCTCGCACTTTGGCGATGCTGAAGCGATTTTCCGCGCAGACAGAAGCGCGCTCATAAACAGCAAAATCCCGCTTAACGAAAAGGAGCTTTCCGCCCTTACTTCAAAAGACCTTTCCGCGGCATCGAAAATTCTTTCCGACTGTCATAAGGAAGGTATAAGAATAATTCCGCGCACATCGGACGAGTTTCCAAAACGTCTTCTCGAGATTCCCGATTGCCCCACACTTCTCTATGCAAAAGGGCAGTCTCTGTCTGTTGATGACGATCCCGTCATAGCGGTGGTCGGAACGAGAAAGGCTTCTGCACAGGGCAGAAGTGCCGCCAATAAAATTTCGGAGGAGATTGCCGCATCGGGTGGCGTTCTCTGTAGCGGAATGGCTCGTGGCATTGACACTATCGCGATGGAATCTGCTTTACGCGCAGGCGGCAAAGTTATCGGTGTTCTCGGCTGTGGGCTTGACATTTGTTACCCTGCCGAGAATAAGAACCTCATGAAACAAGTCGAGCTTTCGGGAACGCTTATCTCCGAATATCCTCCGAAAACCCGCCCGAATAAATTCAATTTCCCAAAACGCAACAGAATAATCAGCGCGCTAAGCCTTGGCACAGTTGTCATAGAAGCTCCGGACCAAAGCGGTGCGCTCATAACTGCACGCCAGGCACTTGAACAAAACAGAGACGTTTTCGCCGTTCCCTCAGGCATATTCGAACCCCTGGCTCGCGGCTCAAACAACTTAATCCGCGAGGGAGCAGTTCCGATAATGTCAGGTCGTGACGTTATGGCGGAATATGTTCACCTCTTTCCCGACAAAATAAACCTCGCCCCCGTGACAATCCCCGAAGCGGATACACAAAATGCCGCGGCGGCAGAGAAAGAGGGGTTTTCTCTCTCCGAGGAGTTCCTCTCAAAGCATTCGCCCGACGAGCAGGCGATACTGCGTGCCGTTTCAGCGGACGAGCTTCGTCTGGACGAAATTTCCGCAAAGTGCGATATGCCCATTGCGAAGCTTCTCTCACTCGTCACAATGCTCGAAATACGCGGAAGCCTTAAGAAGCTTTCGGATAATCGCTTTAAAATTTCTTTTTAAGGAGGAAGACTAATGTCATATCTTGTAATAGTGGAGTCCCCCACCAAGGTTAAAACTATCGGCAAGCATCTTGGAAGCAAGTACAAAGTAATGGCCTCTATGGGACATCTGCGTGACCTTCCTAAAAGTGATATAGGTATTGATATTGAAGGCGGCTTCGTGCCGAAATATCTCGCAATCCGCGGCAAAAGTGCGCTCATCCGTGAGCTTAAAAGCCTCGCCGCAGATGCCGATGCTATATATCTCGCAACTGACCCTGACCGCGAAGGCGAAGCAATCTCCTGGCACCTCAAAGAGCTTCTTGAGCTTGATGACAAAAAGACCAAGAGAGTCACTTTCAACGAGATTACGAAAAATGCAATCCTCGAGGGCATAAAGAAGCCCCGTGATATAGATGAAAACCTTGTAAACGCACAGCAGGCGCGCCGACTTCTTGACCGAATCGTCGGCTACAAGCTCTCTCCGCTTCTTTGGAAGAAGGTTCGTTACGGTCTTTCTGCAGGTCGTGTTCAGTCTGTTGCAACACGCCTTGTCATTGACCGCGAAAACGAAATCCGCGAATTTGTTCCGCGAGAATTCTGGACGATAGATGCTACTTTCTCGCGCCTCGCTCCTGATTTTGAGAGCTTTACGGCAAAGTTCCACGGAACAGAAACAAAGAAAATCGAGCCTGCATCTCAGGAGGAAACCGATGCTATCATTGAGAGTATCAAAGATGCCGATTTCTATGTAAAATCCATAAAGCGCGCAGAGAAAAAGCGTTCCCCCGTGCCGCCGTTTATTACCTCTACTCTCCAGCAGGAGGCTTCCCGCCGTTTCGGTATGTCTCCAAGCCGCACAATGACAATCGCGCAACAGCTTTATGAAGGTATTGAGGTTGACGGAATTGGCTCAACAGGTCTTATAACCTACATGAGAACTGACTCTCTCCGCCTTGCGGATGAAGCAATTTACGCTGTAAGAAACTATATTACGGAAACCTTCGGCGAACGTTTCTGCCCGAAGACACGCCGTGTTTTCAAAACAAAGAAGAGCGCACAGGATGCGCACGAAGCTATCCGTCCCGCATATGTTGAACTCACTCCCGAAAAGATAAAGAAGAATCTTACGCCCGACCAGTACAAGCTCTATCGCATAATCTGGTCACGCTTTGTCGCATGTCAGATGGAAAGCGCAGTATATGACACTATGACTGTCGATATTGCCGCAAATAAGTACATCTTCCGCGCTACCAGCTCTAAAATTGCATTCAAAGGCTACACGGCTGTGTATTCCGATATGGCGGCAGAGCAGGAAGAGCAGGCGGCAAATCTTCTCCCCGAGCTTTCAGAAAACGAAAAGCTCAAGTTTGAAGGAAAGGCTTGCGAACAGCACTTCACAACCCCGCCTGCGCGTTATACAGACGGCAGTCTCATCAAGGCTATGGAAGAAAAAGGCGTTGGTCGTCCGAGTACCTACGCTCCGACGATTTCCACAATCCTCGACCGCGAATACGTAGTCAAGGAAGGTAAGAGCCTTAAGCCCACAGCTCTCGGTGAGGTAGTAAACGGTCTTATGGTTGAGCAGTTCTCCGACATCATTGACGTCGAGTTCACCGCTCATATGGAGCAGCAGCTTGACGAGGTCGAAACAGGCTCAAAGGACTGGAAAAAAACGCTTTCAGACTTCTACGGCCCGTTTGCAAAAGAGCTTGAAGACGCTGAAACAGCTCTTGAGGGAAAGCGTCTTAAGGTTCCCGATGAGGTTACGGACATCGTCTGTGAGCTCTGCGGACGCAATATGGTTGTAAAGTCAGGCAGATTTGGAAAGTTCCTTGCCTGCCCCGGATTCCCGGAATGCAAAAACACAAAAGCAATTGTTGAGAAAACTCCGGGTGAGTGCCCCGTCTGCGGTGGTGAAATCCTCAAGAAGAAATCCAAGAACGGATACTGGTACTACGGTTGTGAAAAATTCCCCGAATGTACCTTCATGACATGGGACGTTCCGCAGAAAGAAAAATGCGAGGTCTGCGGAAAGACTATGTATAAGCGTTCAGGTCGTGGCTCAAAGAAAATTTTCTGCGCAAACCCCGACTGTGAGAGATATGAACCGCAAGAAGAGCGCACAAAGAAGACTACAAAGAAATCTGCTTCTTCAAAGAAGACTACCTCTAAAAAGACTTCTTCGAAAAAGAGCACGGAGAAAAAGTAAGTGAATAATGCATACGTTATAGGCGCAGGTCTTGCAGGATGTGAAGCTGCGTGGCAGCTTGCAGAAGCAGGAATTAATGTAACTCTTTACGAGATGAAACCCGAAAAGTTCTCCCCCGCGCACAAATCAGGCGGCTTTGCAGAGCTTGTTTGTTCAAACTCCCTTCGTGCCGCGGCGGTTGAGAACGCAGTCGGACTTCTCAAGGAGGAAATGCGCAGATTAAATTCTCTGATAATGCAGGCGGCAGACGCAACGCGTGTTCAGGCAGGCGGTGCGCTTGCCGTTGACCGCGAAAAGTTTTCCGCGTATATTACGGAGAAGATTAAAAATCATAAAAACATAACTGTCATAACAGGCGAAGTTACCGCACTTCCCGATGTCCGCCCGCTCATTGTTGCGACAGGCCCGCTTACCGAAGAGCCTCTTTCTTCGTCAATCAGGTCTCTCCTCGGCGATGAGGAATACCTCGGTTTCTTCGATGCGGCGGCCCCGATTGTAACATTCGAGAGCGTGGATATGGAAAATGCTTACTTCAAGTCCCGCTACGATAAAGGCGATGCAGACTATATAAACTGCCCGATGACAGAAGACGAATACAGAGCATTCTGGGATGCTCTTACCACCGCCGAAGAGGCAGAGGTTCACGGTTTTGAAAACAACCGCGTTTTTGAAGGATGCATGCCCGTTGAGGTTATGGCAAAGCGTGGCTTTGAAACTCTCCGCTTCGGCCCGCTCAAACCCGTCGGTCTTCGCGACCCGAAGACGGGAGTCACTCCCTATGCCGTTGTCCAGCTTCGCCGTGACAACCGCGAGGGCACGCTGTATAACCTCGTAGGATTTCAGACGCACCTTAAGTTCGGCGAGCAGAAGCGCGTTTTCTCGATGATTCCTGCGCTCAAGGATGCGGAATTCGTCAGATACGGCGTTATGCACCGAAACACATACATAAAGTCTCCGAAGCTTCTTTCGCGCGACTACTCTCTCCGCTCGGATTCTTCCATATTTTTTGCAGGGCAGATGACAGGCGTTGAGGGATATGTCGAATCAGCCGCTTCAGGGCTCACAGCAGGACTTTCTCTTGCTTGCAGGCTACTCGACCGCGATGTTCCCGAATTCCCGCAGGAAACGGCGATTGGCGCACTTTCCGTGTATATAAGCTCAGGCAGTGTCGGAGATTTCCAGCCGATGAACGTAACATTCGGTATTATCCCGCCACTTGCAGAGCGCGTGCGTGTCAAGAAAGAAAAGAATGCGCTCCTTGCCGCACGTTCACTCGATATAATTGATTCAATCGTAGAAAAATTACAGGGGGAAGAGATAAAATGAAAGTAATCCTCGATACTATGGGCAGCGACAACGGTGCTGTTGAATTTGTCAAGGCGGCATATCTTGCAGCAGACAAGCTCGACGGCGAATTCATCCTTGTCGGTAAGGAAGATGTTCTCCTCCCGCTTATAAAGGAAAACGACCCCGAGGGCAAGCTCTCGGCAAGAATCTCTGTCATGAACGCAAGCGAAGTCGTCGAAATGCACGATGACCCGCTCTCCGTAATGAAAGAAAAGCCCGACTCTTCAATGAAGGTTGCGCTTAAGCTCCTCGCTGACGGTGATGGCGATATTCTCGTCTCTGCGGGAAACACGGGTGCTCTCCTCACTCAGGCAACGCTCATCGTAAAGCGCATCCGCGGCATTCGCCGTGCGGCGCTCACTCCCGTTACCCCGACAGCTACGGGAAACGCAGTCCTCTGCGACAGCGGCGCGAATGTCGAGTGCACTCCCGAGTATCTCTATCAGTTTGCTCTTATGGGCTCTTTCTACGCCGAAAAGGTCATGGGTATCCCCTCTCCGAAAGTCGGACTTTTGAACAACGGTACGGAAGACCACAAGGGAACAGAACTTCACAGAGCAACGTATAAGGTTCTCACCGATGCGCATAATAGAGGCGAAATTAACTTTGTCGGAAACATTGAAGGCCGCGACGGTCCTTTGGGAAAAGTTGATGTCATCGTCGCGGACGGTTTCTCGGGCAATATCTACCTCAAGACAATGGAGGGAATTGGTCTCTACTTCGCACGCGAGCTCAAGAATGTCTTCTATTCTTCACTCATCGGCAAGATTTCGGGACTTCTTCTCAAGAAATCCATCAGCGGTTTCCGCAACAAGGTTGACTACAACAAGGCGGGCGGCGCACCGCTTCTCGGCGTAAAAAAGCCGATCGTCAAGGCTCACGGCTCTGCAAAGGCTGAGGCTATCTGCAACTGCGTTCTTCAGGCAAAGCTCTGCTATGACGCAAAAGTTTGTGACCTTATAGCAGAAAGCCTTAAAAAAGAGGAATCTGACAATGAATAAGACACCTGTTTCCGAAAGTCTTCGTGACTTTCAAAAAAGAATAGGATATACCTTTAAAAATCCCGACTTTCTCATCCGTGCGCTCACTCACAGCTCATACGCCAACGAAAAGCGCGCGCTCGGTGTCCACGACAACGAGCGTCTTGAGTTTCTCGGTGACTCGGTGCTCGGTATGAACACCGCACTGTACCTTTTTGACAAATACCCCGATGAACCCGAAGGCGAGCTTACGAAAATGCGCTCCGCACTCGTCTGCACGGGTGCTCTCTGCGAGCGTGCACGAGAGATAAAGCTCGGTGACGAGCTTCTCCTTGGTCACGGTGAGGAAAGCGGCGGTGGCAGAAACCGCGACTCTATCCTTGCCGATGCTTTTGAAGCAGTAATCGGCGCAATTTACCTCGATTCGGGCGAAGATGATGCCCGCGCATTTATAAAGAAGTTTGTTTTTGAAGCTGACAAAGGCTCTGAAGACAAGCTCACGGACTACAAAACCGCGCTTCAGGAAATCGTCCAGAAAAACCGCGGTGAAAAGCTTTCTTACCGTCTGCTTGAGTCAAACGGTCCCGACCACGAGCGTTCGTTCGTTGTTGAAGTTCTCATAAACTCAAATCCGGTCGGTCAGGGGCACGGCAAGAGCAAGAAGGAAGCCGAGCAGATGGCGGCAAAAGCGGCTTTGAAGCTCATGGGAATAGAATAATGAGCTCGATTATCCCGATTTTTATTCCGCACGTCGGCTGTCCGCACGATTGTGTTTTCTGCAATCAGAAGAAAATTGCAGGTACGCTCACGCCACCGACAGGTGAAGATGTCACCCGCACAATCGAGACATCTCTCCCTCACGCAAAAAAGCCCTGCGAAGTTGCGTTTTACGGCGGAAGCTTCACTGCAATCGGCGACACTCTTTTAAACGAATACCTCGGTGCGGTGGCTCCCTTTATCGAAAAAGGCGATGTCTCGCATATCCGAATTTCTACACGCCCCGACTGCATTGACGAAGATATTCTTAATACGCTTGCATACTACGGTGTCCGCACAATAGAGCTCGGCGCGCAGTCGATGGATGAAAGCGTTCTCAAGGCGGCAGGCAGAGGCCACACTGCAAAACAGGTAAGAGAGGCTTCCAAACTTATAAAGTCTCACGGATTTAATCTCGTTTTGCAGATGATGACGCATCTCCCATGTTCAGATGAGGAAACAGACCTTGAAACGGCAAGGCAAATTGCTTCTCTCGCCCCCGATGCCGTACGAGTTTACCCCACGGTCGTCGTCCGTGATACAGCACTTGAAACGCTCTGGCGCGAGGGGAAATATACTCCCTCGACACCCGAAGAAGCGGCGAGGAGAGGCGCGAAAATTATCGACATTTTCGAAGTTGCCGAAATTCCGATAATACGCTTCGGTCTTAACCCGACTGAAGATTTATCAGACGGTGATGCCCTTGCGGGCGCATACCACCCCGCACTCGGAGAAATGGCGCAGTCGGCAAGATATCTTGCCTTGGCTGAACGCGAAATAGAAAAAAATAATTTTTCAGGCGGAGAGATATCAATTTTCGTATCGCCTGCAAGAATCTCCGCAATGAGCGGAATCAGAAAGCAAAACAAGTTATTTCTTTGCGAAAAGTACGGCTTTTCCACCATCTCCGTCAAGGGGGATTCTTCCCTCAAAAGCGGAGAGATAAGGGTTGAAAAAAAGCAGTTTTCGTGATAGAATAATATATTATTTACATACATACAAGGAGGTTTTGACATGGGTTACACTCGTGAAGACATCGAAAGAATAGTTAAGGAGCAGAACGTTCAGTTCATCCGTTTGCAGTTTACTGATATTTTTGGCACGATGAAGAATGTTTCGATTACTGCACGACAGCTTTCCCATGCCCTTGACAATAAATGTATGTTTGACGGCTCTTCCATCGAAGGCTTTGTCCGCGTTGAGGAGTCAGATATGTATCTCTATCCCGATCTTAACTCTTTCTGCGTTCTTCCGTGGATAGATGATGAGGGCGGTCGCGTTGCGCGACTTATCTGCGATGTTTACGATACGCACGGAAATCCGTTTACCGGCGACCCGAGAAACGTTCTCAAGCGCGTTCTTGCAGAAGCGGCAGAGATGGGATATACCGTAAACGTCGGCCCCGAAGCTGAATTCTTCCTCTTCAAGACAGACGAGAACGGAAACCCTACAGCTATCAGAAACGACCGTGCAGGTTACTTTGACCTCGGTCCTGTCGATACTGACGAAAACGTCCGCCGTGAAATGTGCCGCTACCTTGAGGCAATGGGCTTTGAGATTGAGGCATCACACCACGAAAACGCTGACAGCCAGCACGAAATTGACTTTAAGTACGGCGAGGCTCTTTCCACCGCCGATAACATAATCACATTCAAACTTGTCGTAAAGACCATCGCTCAGAAAAACGGGCTCCATGCTACCTTTATGCCGAAGCCGATTTACGGTATCTGCGGCTCGGGTATGCACATAAATATTTCCCTTTCCAAAAACGGGAAGAACATTTTCTACAATGCAGACGATGAACTCGGCTTAAGCCATGAGGCGTATTCATTCATCGCAGGCGTTCTTGAGCACGCACGCGGAATGTGCGCTGTCACGAACCCTCTCGTAAACTCCTATAAGCGCCTTGTCGTCGGCTACGAAGCTCCTGTCTATATCGCGTGGTCTGCAAAGAACCGCAGCCCGCTTGTCCGCGTTCCGAACGCAAGAGGCGAAGCTTCAAGAATTGAAATCAGAAACCCCGACCCTGCGGCAAACCCGTACCTCGCTTTTGCGGCTGTTCTTGCGGCAGGTCTTGACGGCATCAAGCGCGGTCTCACTCCCCCGCCTGCGTGCGATTCTAACATCTTTGAAATGTCAAAGAAAGAACTTCGTGATAACAACATTCTCTCTCTTCCGAAAAACCTCTCCGAGGCGGTTGACGAGTTTGAGCGCGACGAGCTTCTTATTGATACAATCGGTGACCACATCTCTCCGAAGTACATAGAGGCAAAGCGCCGCGAATGGCACGAATACACCACCACAGTTCACGACTGGGAAGTAAACAGATATCTTATCAAGTATTAAGAGGTATTACCGCATGAAAGAAAGACTTATTCTCCCCGCAGGCTATGACAGAAAAATGTCAATACGCGAAACCGAGCGCGGGGTAAAAATGATAAAGGATATGTTCGAGAGAAAGCTTGCTGAAGCACTTCATCTTGAGCGTGTCAGTGCTCCTCTTTTCGTAAAGAGCGGAACGGGGCTCAACGATAACTTAAACGGCATTGAGCGTCCCGTAGCATTTGACCTTCTCGAACAGCCCGGAAGCGTTTATGAAATCGTCCACTCACTTGCGAAGTGGAAGAGAATGGCTCTCAAGGAATACGGCTTCGGCATCGGCGAGGGTCTCTATACTGACATGAACGCCATCCGTCGCGACGAAATGACAGACAACCTCCATTCGATCTACGTTGACCAGTGGGATTGGGAGCTCGTTATTGACAAGAGCGACAGAAAAACCGAATTTTTGCAGGACATAGTCCGTAAAATATATAAGGTTGTTAAGGATGCTGAAAACGAAGTTGCAAAGGCTTTCGGAACAGCAAAAACGCTTCCTGACGAAATCTCTTTCTTCTCAACCTACGAGCTCGAAGAAAAGTATCCCGACCTTACGGGCAAGCAGCGCGAACACGCAATCGCAAAGGAATACGGCGCAGTATTTATCTCGCAGATCGGCGGCAAACTCAAGAGCGGCGCCAAGCACGACGGCCGTGCTCCCGACTATGACGATTGGACATTAAACGGCGATATCGTTCTCTACTATCCGCTTCTCGACTGTCCGTTTGAGATTTCCTCAATGGGCATACGTGTTGACGAAGATGCGCTTCTTTCCCAGCTGAGGGCAGAGGGTTGCGAGGACAGACTTGAACTTCCTTTCCAGAAAGCTCTCATAAACGGCGAACTTCCCTATACCATCGGCGGCGGCATCGGTCAGTCCAGACTTTGCATGTTCCTGCTCGGTTGTGCTCACGTAGGTGAGGTTCAGTCGTCCGTATGGCCTCGTGCCGATGTTGAAATCTGCCGAGACCACGGAATCAAGCTTTTATAATTCCACATTCTATGCTTTGACACATTGCAAGACCGCACTATCCGGGGAGTCAGCGGTGCCCTGTACCTGCAATCCGCTACAGCAGGGGCGAATTCCCGATTTGAGGCTCAGTTGTGTGTGGCAGGGTTATATATACAGTGTTGATGGGTCGGTCCTGCGCAACAAAGGGCTGTGAACCATGTCAGGCGGGGAACCGAGCAGCATTAAGCGGTTTTCTTTGTGTGCCGCGGGCGTGCCGGCCTTGA
>JAZQSI010000002.1:0-1959 GCA_045629985.1 Eubacteriales bacterium | reverse complement strand
CTCAACGGGGAAGATTGCGCGCCAGTTTTCGACATCGTCGTAGGGAAATCCCGTCATTGAGGCGGAAAGCCCCGATGCCTTTTCAAACATGAGGTTTGCGCACCCCATCTGGAACGGCGCGAGATATGCCGCACGGTGGTGGAAGGGAAGGTTTTCAAACGCGCGTGAGAACTCTGCGGTCGCGCGGCGGATTGTATCGGCGTTGCCACCGAACATCTCCGAATAAACGTCGTATCCCTCTTCGCCTACAAAGAAATATTTGCTCATCGCAGTAAGGTTCATCGACGGATAACCGCCGAGTGACCAGCTGAGCATAAGACCGTCAACGTCGGCTTCGCAGATTCCCTCCATATGCTTCTTTACGAGGTCGAGTACGGGCAGATACGGAACAGTTGAGCACTCCCAGGTGTTGTTGAACTGCACCTTTGCCATGGTGCGACCGCCGTGTCGCTTCGCTTCTGCCCAAATCTTCTTTGCCTTTTCTCCGGGACCGATGAGGCTTATGGAATAGTCACTGACGGCAGTTGTAACGCCGCCGATAGTCTTCGGAACGCCCTCTTCGCTTACGCAAAGCGTGCGAACTCCTGCCGCGGAGCATAGCTCAATTGCCGTTTCAATGTTCTTGCATTGGTTCCAGCCCCAGGTATATGCCATAACCTCAATATCTTCGCTGACAGAGCTTGCCGCGTCCTTTATAATTTTGTTTACCTCGGCATAAATCTCCTCAGGCAGGCGCTCGTTGCAGACCTTACACGGGCACTTGCCTATTTCAAAATGCGAGTGGCAGTTTGTTACGTTTTCGCTCGCCGTAATCGTGAAGAAGCCGCCGATGTTGGGCGCAGCCTCACAGATGGTTTTTATTCCGCCATACAGATAGTCGCGCACCTCTTTTTTTGATGTGCAGAGCGTGCCGACACCTGAACTCTCAAGCGCAAAGCCGAGAAGCTCGGGGTGCTTCTCAAAGAGCGATAAGTTCATGGCGCGCGGCTCGTTTATGTAGAGATAAACCTTTATGCCGTATTTTTCCGCGCGGTCGCAGAGGCTCTTGAGTCCTGCAAGGCGGGCTTTATATCCGTCTGAAACAGACTCATCCCACGGAAAGCGGCAGAGCGTATAGAGCACCGCATGAAGCCAGATGCCGTTGACGCCGATTTTCGAGTATTCCTCTAAAATCGAGTCGGGATAGGACGAGAGACCTCCGTCAAGGAAAGGATCGCCAAAGAGCGCGCAGTATGAATAAATATAGCGGATGTCAAAGCGCGTATCGCGCGCAAAGAACGCTTCATCAAAAGAAAAGCTTCGGTTATTTTTTATAAGCGTCTTGAGAAAATCAAGCGCGCGTAAAACGCCGACCTCATCGACGGAAACAATCGAGATGCCGTCGCGTGTAATTTTTATACGGTGGCTCTCTGCCTTTTTCGTCTTGTCTTCCGATATGTCAATTGTAATAAATTTATCGTGTCCGTCAAGGGAAATCCCTCCGACCTCGCGGACGAATCTGCAGAAAGCATCGGTATATTTTCCGCTTGAGTTATCGCGTACTCCCCAGCTCTCGTCAAGAACGACATCGCGGAGAACACCGTCAAAGGTGATGTTGTCGGCATTTTTGAATTTCTCTATAAAGTCAAAATCCTCTGACTCGGTTTCCTTTCCGAAGTCAGGAAGCTTTGAGAGAAGATTGCTCTTGAGGGCTTTCGTCCTCTTCTTTTCGTCCTCGGTAAGAGGACGGTAGGAAAGGCGCGGAACATCAGGCTTTATAAAGCCGAGCTTCACGTCGAAAAAGTCGTCCTCGCGAAGCGTGAACGCAAGCTCGTCTTCCGTTTTGTCAACGAGCGCGAGAAGCTGGTCATACGGGAGAAGGTGCCAGTTGTTGCGGATGACGGTGAGAAAGCCGCGGTCGCGATAGCCTGCGTTGTACTTTGCAGGGACGCGAAGCCCCATATCGGATGCAAGTGCGTT
>JAZQSI010000001.1:0-3382 GCA_045629985.1 Eubacteriales bacterium | reverse complement strand
AACGACGGACGAATGCAACATCCGAGGCTCTACCACGAGTGTAAAGCATCTTTGCAGGCGCAAGGTCATTCAGTGCGAGCTTAACCGCATCTGCAATGCGAATATACAACCACTCTCCATATTCTGATGTAGAGAAATCCTCTTCCGAATCGGCATAACCGTTTACAAAACCGCCCGTGTGGATGTGGGTTGCATGGAGAATAATCGCACCCTCCTCTACGTCGCACTTCTCGGCAATTATTGCGCGTGCCTTTGCGCAATAATACTGGTTCATACCGATAGTATCAACGCTGCAGACAACTGCGCGCTTCTCACCGTCGTCAAACGCAACAGCTGTTGCATAAAGCGGGTCTAAAATGCCCGCACCTTTGCGGACGTTGTAATATCCCGGGATATCGACTCCCATATTCGGCGTAATGTCAACTCTTCCGAAACCTGCCTTCAACATTTTTCTTCTCTCCCTTTTTAAAATTAAAAATTATTTATAATCTCTGCGGAAGCCTCAACAAGCTCGTCTGCAACGGTATCAACGAGTCTTGAGCCTGCAACTTCGTATCCGCCCTCGGTATATGCCTGCTTTGTCGGATAATATGCCTCGTATCCGTTTGCCGCACCAACGGGGATGGTGAGCTCAAACTTTGACTTTTCCTTGATTGCGCAACCAACGTCAGCAAACGGCTCTCCCGGGAATCCTGCAAAAGCAACGCCGCCTGCAGAAACCGCCGTAACAACAAGCTCCTTATCGCCAGTTACGTCTGCAAGACCGACAATTCTCTGTGCCTCTGCAACCATCTCAACGCGACGCATGAAAATCTTGACTTCGGGAAGAATGTTCTCAACGCCGTGCTTCTTCTGAAGCTCAACAAGCTCGCGTGCGCGCTCAAGCTCTTCTTCGCTTCCCGCTTTTCTGTACTTTATTGCAACGCGCTTTTCAGCAAAGTTCACCTTACCATCGGGGATTTCCTTTGCAAGCTCATAGTTTGCAAGGACAGAGTATGCAATCTTCTCGCCCATATGCTTTGAGCGGGTGTAGCCCTTTGCATATTCTTCCTCACCACTCAGACGTACGTCGATATGGTTTGTGTCTCCCCACGCACCGTTTATGTACACACAGAGCGAATTCGGTACGTTTCTCTCATAAGTTCTGCGGACAAAGCCTGGGAAGTCTGCCGAAAGATATTCACCGCCGATGACATCAGGATGAACCTGGAAGTTTACAACGCCAATTTCAGGTTTTCCCTCGCGCTTTATGATAAGAAGCTGGCTCTCCTCGTCGGGAGTTCCGAGCGGATGGTCAATATCAGGATTCTGCCAGCCGGGGTTTGTGCATACAGAGCCATCTTTCATTCTGAAACGGCGGATAAATGCAATATCCGAGGCTCTACCGCGAGTGTAGCTCATTTTCGCTTCTGCAAGGTCGTTAAGTGCGAGAACTGCCACATCTCCGAGGCGCTTCATAACCCACTCTACATATTCTTCATTATTGAAGCCGTGTCTGTACTTTGAAAGGCCCGGACCTGTGTGAATATGGGTACAGGAAACAAAAACCGCCTCACGCGGAAGTCCTGCAATTTCCGCAACAATCGGGCGGAGATTTTCCATAACCTCCTGGCTTATTCCGACAAGGTCGCAGACAATGATGACTGCGCGTCGCTCTCCGTCATCAAATGCAAGCGCATTTGCCGAGAGCGGATCAAGAACACCTTTTGCATATCTCGGGTCCTGATAGCCCTGAAGATAGCTTCCGAGAGGGGGAGTAATATCAATTCTTCCAAAACCTGCTTTAAGCATAAAAATCACCTTTATTTAATATATATATTTTTTTCGGGTCTTATCTTTCTGCATAATACTACTATTAAAAACAAAAGTCAATAGAATTTTCCGTTTTTTCAACCCATAAAATATATGCTTGAAACAAAGCGACTTTTGCGCGTCGGAAGGCACATTTTGAAGCTCACTTTTTGTCGTTTTGGGACGAACGGTTTTTGCGCATTTTTATCCTAAATTTTCAAAAAACAGTTGACAAAAGCTCTCTAATATGGTATTCTATTATGGCACTCAAGAGAGTGCGCGTCGCTTGACACCTGCCGCTGTGGTGGAATCGGCAGACACAAAGGACTTAAAATCCTTCGATAGAAATATCGTACCGGTTCAAGTCCGGTCAGCGGCACCAAAGATATATCGCGGGGTGGAGCAGTTGGTAGCTCGTCGGGCTCATAACCCGAAGGTCGTTGGTTCAAGTCCTTCCCCCGCAACCATGAGAAAAGCCTTGGTATTACTTAAAATACCAAGGCTTTTTCCTATTCTCTCAAAGACTTCTAGCCTTCGTTTCTAGTCGTTTCTAGTCGTGTTTTGTCGTGTCTATTTGGGCGGCAAATCGGCGGCAAAAGCAAATATAACACCTAAAGCCTGTCGCCTTGCCGACGGCGCGACGACGAAGTGAGTGATAAAATTCCCGAATTCCCTATGCCCTTCCCTTTCAAAAATGCGCTTAGGGGAATTTCGCAAAATACAAATCACCAAGGTGGACGAGCTCAAACTAAGTCCGCAAATGCAAAATTCCCGAATTCCCTTCTCTTTCTCCAAGAGTTCCCATAACAACAAAAACACCTCTAAATATTGTGAGGATATGGACCTGTCGGTCATCGTTTCTCTTGGCAAGTCAAAGGAGCTTTAGAGAGGTGCTTGATTGATTCTTGCCGTCCGTTTGCCGCCAAAAACCGATAGAAAAACATAAGCGCAGCTTAATATGTTGTGTAAATGATTTGCAAAAAAGCAAGTTTATTCACATCGCACGCGCATGTTATAGATTAAATTTGCAAAAAAAACGCAGTTTTTGCAAATAACGTGTTGACAACGGACATTCGATGTGCTATTATAATAAACAAAGGAGTGATAAAAATGTTGATCTCGTTTGAAGTAACGAATTATGGACCATTTTCGGGTACAGTAGGTATTTCTACACGAGCGGAACTTTCAAAAAAAGAGCACATTGACAAAAACACCTTTTGTGACGGAGATGAACGATACAATTACGTCAGCTACATATATGGATTTAATGGGGCAGGAAAAAGTAATATTTTCAAAGCATTGCTTAGTATGAAACAGATACTGACTCTATCTCCGATTATAGCAACAAATAATCAACAAATATTGGACAGCTCACAGATTAATTACGAGGTTACAGGACAAAGAAATTATTTCAAGTTTAAAGAGGAATGCAAAGATAAGCCAACTAAATATTTTATAGAGATTCGAATTGACGGAATTCAATACTCGTACGAGTTTGAAATTCTGAATAAAAAAGTTGTGAAGGAACTCTTGTATAGAAAGAATAAACGCAAAGAGTTACTTTTGGAACGAACATCAGAAAGGTTCGAGG